>DATERO010000047.1:0-2918 GCA_035271465.1 Dysgonamonadaceae bacterium
GTGCATCTATTGTGGCTTCTTGTGCCGAAAAAAGTTCTAATTCGGGTCGCTTAATGATAACAGATGAGTTGTCATTTGAAACTGAAGGTTTTACGAACTCTGTTTCTTTTGATATTTTATTACCAATCAATATTGAAAGCATTTGCAAATAGGCAGTTTGAGCCGATTCCATTTGTATGCGTTGCTGACCAGCCTTGAGCATCTCGATTTTCACAGCACTTAAATCGGCCTGATTGGCAATGCCATTTTTAACATAACTCTCCACGATGTCGTGATTACGTTGCAACTCTTCTTCCATAACAACTTGTTGTTTGAGTTGCTCTTGCATAAGCAATATGCCAAAGTAGAGCTGATTGACCCTTTCGCGAAGTGAATAGAGCTCTGTCTCCAATGTTTTTTCTTCTACTACAGCACCTGCTTCAATCATCTCCTTTTTAGCAGCTATTTTACCACCGTCCCATATAATTTGACTTGCTTGTGCAACTATTTGATACTGATCTTTATCAGGAACAGGTATTTCAAGACCTGGCATGTCAAGAGGAATCGTAATTACATCAGATTGATAAGTTGCTTTTGCCTCCAGTGATAATTGTGGTAAATATGCTTTGTTGGCATTCGCCAACGTGTAGTTTTTGCTCTGTTCTATGATAGAAAATCTTGAAATGGCAGGATAATTCTCTCTTGCCATTTTTTGACACTCTTCTAAAGTAACTGTTTGAGCTTTTGCTCCAATAAGAGAGAAGAAGAGCAGCGTTAATAATAAAAACTTTCTGAGTTTCATATCTTCATTATTTTAATGTGTTCATTACCCAAGTAGGGATGTGTTGTTTTCTATCCATTACGAAGTTGGTAAACTCTTCTTCTTTCAATAATCCTGATGAAACAAATAGAGGTTTGGATATAAAAGGGAACAGAGTCAAGCTGACAATATTCATTATAAAGTTGATGGTTGAAATCTTAAAACCTCTCTCTTTCAATTGTTTTTCAATGATTGGCTGAGACAACATCCTTGCATTTTGTAATACTTTTTCAAATATCTGTTCGTTCGATTTCAATTCGTTCAAAACAAATATGGGCAGATTCTCATTGTCTAATAGAAGCTTGGTGTAATTTGAAACTAAAGATTCAATTTTTTCTTCCAATGATATTTCTACATCTGATAGGATAGGGCTGATCATACCAAAAAGCACTTCAAACTTTTCTAATATCACTATCTTAAATAGGTTGTCCTTACTCTGAAAATGGTAATTAATAAGTGCTAAGTTTAATCCTGACTCTTCTGCTATATCTCTTGTTCTAGTTGCACTGTATCCTTTTTTGGTGAAAACAGTGCGTGCTGCCTTTATAATTTTCTCTTGTGTTGTTAATTCCATAATTCTACTTATTTGAGTGCAAACATACAGTTATCTTTTTGTTTTAAACAAATGATTAAAACAATAGTTTAGTGTAATGCAATTAAAAATTGTTATTATTATAATTGTAAGTTTGCAATTGAGCCTTTAATCCATGAAGAGAAGAATGAATCAAAAAAATGGTTATTCTTTTAGATATAGGACTATTTACGCTATGAGTTTCTGTAAAGCATCAAGTAATGTATAATTTAGATTATTTTCACAGGTTCATTAGTTGTTTTTATCGTCTTATTTCTATCTTTGTTAGATAATATTTGAAAATTATTAATTGATTCGAAAAAAATAAACAAATGAAAAAAGTATTTCAATTTAGTTTGGCTCTATTTTGCCTCGCTTTCATTGGCGTTTCGTGTAAACCTAAACAAAGTGCATACAAATCTGTGTATGAAGCTGCAAAGGAAAGAGAAATGCAAGAAACATCAGATGAATCGAATACGGTTGTAAAACCAGCAGGCACGTTATCTCCAGTAGAAGTTTCAGTAAGAAAAGAAAAAGTTACTCCTGTTTATCACACCGATGCCGCTGGTCTAAAATCATTCAATGTCGTAATTGCATCCCTCAGTGTTAAATTGAATGCTGAATCTTTAAAATCGAGAATGGAAAATGAAGGCTACGATGTAATCCTTGCACAAAATGAACAAGGTATGTATCGTGTAATCGTTGCAAGCTATGACGACAAAGACTCTGCTGTTGCAAAGCGATCTGAAATATATGAAAAGTACTCAATGAAAGGAGATACAGATCATTTGAGAAGAACATATGGTGTTCCTTTTAATGATCTTTGGATTCTACAAAGAGAGTATTAATAGTTGACTATACAAGAAACAAGTTATAAGAACAAGCATTCTCTTTTTTGCAATGAGGATGCTTGTTTTTTTGTTTAAGGCTATATTAATATAGGATATAGTATATCAAATTGTAAAACTAGCTATGAAGATAACTTTTTTAGGAACAGGAACTTCAACCGGTGTGCCTGAAATTGGATGTGAGTGTATTGTGTGTAAATCAAAAGATTCGAAAGACAATCGATTGCGTTCGTCTGTTCTTATTGAAGTAAATGATAAAAGAATACTTATTGACGCAACTCCTGATTTTCGAGCACAGATGTTGAGTGTAGCATTTCATAAGATTGATGGAGTTTTGATTTCTCATGAGCACTACGATCATGTAGGAGGTTTGGATGACATGCGACCATTTGGTCAATTTGGAGAAATAGATATTTACGCTGAAAAGAATGTTTCGAAAGCTTTAAAGAGTCGCATACCCTATTGCTTTATGCCTGTCCAGTATGCTGGAATTCCCAATCTAAGGGTTATAGAAATTACCACTAAACCTTTCATGATTGAAGATATCGAGATAATCCCCATACGAGTGATGCATCACAATCTTCCAATATTGGGTTTTCGAATTGGTGACTTTGCTTATCTTACAGATGTCAAAACTGTGCCTGAAGACGAACTGCATAAATTAGAAGATTTGAAGATTCTGGTTGTAAGCGCACTAAGA
>DATERO010000048.1:0-10446 GCA_035271465.1 Dysgonamonadaceae bacterium
TATAAATATTATAATCTCGCTTTTTAATAAGAGCTATCTATAAATCGAGTATTTTTATGTAAGTTTGCTTTAACAAGTCTCTTTAAACATAAGAAAATGATTATAGATAATCTAAAAAATGCTTCTCGTTATTATAATGTACACAAAGGATTTAAAGAAGCCTTCACCTATTTAGAAAAACTGAATCTGGAGTCCTGCAACAATGGAACCTTTAATGTAAATGGTAATAATATAGTAGCTATCTTTAGTACAAATGAACTAAAGAACAAAAATGAAGCAATATTAGAGACACATCAGAAACATATAGATATTCAGATACCTTTATCTCAAGCAGAGACCTATGGATGGAAAGCTATTGCTTCATTAAACAAAACACAGGTCAATTATGACTCAGAGAAGGATTTAGAACTTTATGATGATATCCCTTCAACCTTTATCACTGTAGAGCCAGGTGAATTTGTTATATTTCTTCCCGAAGATGCGCATGCACCATTGATAGGAGTTGGTGAAATCAAGAAAATAATTTTCAAAATATCCGTAGATTAATACGCTATAAAGACAAATCAAGCATGTTAGAATTAATAAAAAATGATCCTTGGTTAAAGCCTTTCGATAAGGCTATTCAAAAAAGACATGATAAATATTTGAGTAAGGAAAAAGAAATTACTCAAAATGGAAAGATAAGTTTATCTGATTTTGCGAATGGACATATGTACTTTGGGCTTAATAGAACTTCCAATGGATGGACTTTGAGAGAATGGGCTCCAAATGCAACTGAAATTTATCTTATTGGTTCTTTCAATGATTGGAAAAAGGAAGAGGAGTACAAGCTAAAGCCTATTGAAGAAGGAGTTTGGGAAATTAAACTTCCTGAAAACAGTCTTCATCATTTGGATTATTATAAGTTGCATGTTGTATGGGATGGAGGCTCTGGAGAACGCATTCCTGCTTGGTGCAAATATGTGGTGCAAGATAACAACACACACATTTTTAGCGGACAGGTATGGGAACCTGAAAAGAAATATGAGTATAAACACACTGATTTTGTTGCTCCATCATCCCCACTCCTAATATATGAGTGTCACATTGGTATGGCTACTGAAAGTGAAAGCGTGGGCACTTATAATGACTTTCGAATTAACATATTACCCAAAGTAAAGGAGAAAGGATACAATGTTATCCAACTAATGGCTATTCAGGAACATCCCTACTATGGATCTTTTGGGTATCACATTTCCAGTTTCTTTGCGCCCTCATCACGTTTTGGTACTCCTGACGAGCTTCGTCAACTAATTGATGAAGCTCACGGCATGGGCATCGCTGTGATAATGGATATGGTTCATTCGCACGCTGTGAAAAATGAAATTGAAGGATTGGGTAGATTGGATGGATCATACGACTTATATTTTCATGGTGATGATCGTCGAATTCATAAAGCTTGGGACTCTCTTTGTTTTAATTATGGCAAAGACGAAGTGATGCATTTTTTGCTATCAAATTGCAAGTATTGGTTGGAGGATTATAAATTTGATGGATACCGTTTTGATGGAGTTACATCTATGTTATACTATAGTCATGGTTTGGAAGAATCCTTTTCGGGCTACGAAGACTACTATAATGATAGACAAGATTTAGATGCAGTTTGTTACCTTACTCTCGCAAACAAACTCATACATGAAGTTAATCCAAAAGCAATAACAATTGCAGAGGAAGTAAGCGGAATGCCAGGTTTAGCTGTCGAACCTGACAAAGGAGGCTATGGATTTGATTACAGAATGGCGATGAACATTCCCGACTTTTGGATCAAAACCATTAAGGAACTTAAATATGAAGATTGGGACCCATCTGCTATCTTTTGGCAGGTAACCAACAGAAGAGATGATGAAAAGACTATTTCATACGTAGAAAGTCATGATCAAGCATTAGTTGGCGACAAAACCATTATTTTCAGACTTATAGATGAGCAAATGTACTGGTATATGTCGAAGCTCAGCCCTTCATTTGTAGTTGACACAGGCATAGCTTTGCACAAAATGATTAGATTGGTAACAGCAACTACAATAAATGGTGGATACTTAACCTTTATGGGAAACGAGTTTGGACATCCAGAATGGGTAGACTTCCCGCGTGAAGGTAATAATTGGTCGCACAAATATGCACGTAGGCAATGGAGTTTGAACGAAGACCCGAACCTGAAATATCATTATTTGAGTGACTTTGATAAAGAGATGATTTCGTTAATTAAATCTGTAGAAGATTTCCCTGATATTCCAATCACTAAAATATGGGAGAAGAGAGAAGACAATGTATTAGCATATATGAGAGGCAACTTGCTCTTCGTTTACAACTTCAACCCCACTAACTCGTACACTGATTACGGAGTGCTTGTTCCTGAAGGAGAATACAAAGTTATTTTGAATACAGATGAGAAACGTTTTGGTGGTTTTGGACTCACTGATGATAACTTACACCATTTCTCTCACTATGATGGACTCTATAAAAAAGATCACAAAGGGTGGCTTCGTCTCTATATTCCTGCGCATACCGCAGTAGTTTTGAATAAAATAAGTAAGTAAATAAACAGCAATATTATGAATTTATATCCTTTCAAATTTCAACCTATTCTTAAATCGATCATTTGGGGAGGGAGTGAAATATCTAAATTCAAAAACCTTGATGAAGTAGAAGATGGTATAGGCGAAAGCTGGGAAGTATCTGCTGTAAAAGGTAGTATCTCTGTAATTAAAAATGGAGAGCTATCTGGCACATCTCTTGATGAACTTATAAAAGAAGCTAAAGGACAACTTGTAGGAGAAAAGGTTTATGAAAAGTACGGCAATAAATTCCCTCTGCTAATAAAGTTTATTGATGCTCAAGACGACTTGTCCATACAAGTACACCCCAATGATGAGTTGGCCAAGAAGAGACACAACTCTTTTGGAAAAACTGAAATGTGGTATATAGTTAAAGCTAAACCTGATGCTTTTGTTATTCCTGGATTCAAGAAAAAGATCACTCCCGAGCAGTATCTTGAGAAAGTGAAAGATAATACATTCACTGATACACTACAGAAGCAGTATGTGAAGAAAGATGAAGTTTATTTTCTGCCTGCAGGAAGGGTTCACGCTATAGGAAGCGGATGTTTTATTGCCGAAATTCAACAATCCTCTGACATAACATATCGCATATACGATTACAACAGAAAAGATGCGAATGGAAATCCAAGAGAACTACACACTGAACTGGCAAAAGACGCTATCGATTATACTGTTTATGATTCGTATCAAACAGGGTATAAATCTGAAGAAAACAAACTGATAGAATTAGTAAGGTGCAAGTATTTTACAACCAATCTACTCAAAATTGATAAAACGTTTGACCAAGATGTCTCGAACATTGATTCATTTATAGTTTATATGTGTCTTGAAGGGAGTTGCACTATAGAGGATGATAATCACAATAAAGTAACCATTGAACAAGGTGAATCGATACTGATTCCTGCAATTATTGATAATATATCAATTACTCCCTCATGTGAAACAAAGCTTCTACAAACTTACGTAGAATAATAAATCGATTAGTATTAAATGAGAGGAGTATTGCTTTTAAATGTGGGAACACCATCTGAGTGTTCAAAGTTTGCTGTTGAGCAATTTATTGGAGATATGTTATCAGATCCTTTAGTAATTGATAAATATAAATCTGTATCAAATATTCTTGCTAAGAAAATTATAGCACCCTTATCAGCAGGTAAATCTCTGAATAAATACGCTTTAATTTGGAGAAAAGATGAACCTTCAATATCACCGATCTTGCATTACATGTATGAACTGAGTGAAAAGTTAGAACGACAGAAAAATATTGCTGTCGAAATTGCTATGCGCTATGGTTCTCCGTCAATTGAAAATGCTTTTAAGGCACTAATTGAAAAAGAACCTCAATTGACTGAAGTTGTAATCTTCCCTTTGATGCCTCATTATGCACAATCATCGACTGAAACAATAATTGAAGAGGTAAAGCGTATCTATAATAACAATGCATATTCTTTTGAACTTAAAATTGTCAAATCGTATTATAATCATCCTGAGTTTATCGGAGCTCTTGCAAAACATGCTAAAAGATACTTAATTGGGGATATTGACAAATTAGTTTTTTCATATCATAGTCTTCCGGTTCATCAAGTTGAGAATGCATGGAAAAGAGGGAAAGAGTTTGATTATGTGTTCCAATTAAAAGAAACAAATCAATTAATAGCTAAAGAATTAGGGTTAAATCTGAATAGAACTTTCCTTTTTTACTCTTCTCAGCGTGGAAGAAGCTGGTTAAAGCCTTTTCTTAATACTAATATTGGTGACTTGCCTAAGCATGGGTGGAAAAACATTGCAGTTATAGCACCCGGTTTCCCCGTTGATAATCTTGAAACCTTATATGATATTGATGTTGAAGCGAGAAACATATTTATGAATGCTGGTGGAGAAAAGTTTGTATTTATTCCTTCTCTAAATGCTGAAGATTATTGGATAGATGCATTATGGAAAATAATATCAACTATTTAGCTCGTTTTAATATGATAAAACCATACACCGTCATTATTGCAAATGGTGAATACCCCACTCATCACTATCCTTTGTCTTGCATTGAGAATGCCAATGAAGTAATATGTTTAGATGGTGCATTAAAAACATGCATAAAACACAACATCAATCCCTACGCAGTTGTGGGAGATGGAGATTCGATATCTGAACAGTTAAAAGAGGAATATGCCCATATATTTCACATCTTTTCAGATCAAGACACCAATGACCTTACCAAAGCTGTTTCGTTCTGTGAAAAAAGAGGACTTAAAAACATAAAGATTGTTGCTGCAACTGGAAAACGTGAAGACCATACACTGGGCAATATCTCCTTACTATTAGAATATATGAATGTTGTGGATGTTGAGATGATTACAGATTATGGAGTGTTCGTACCAGCTGATAACACAACAGAATTTAAAAGTGCAGTGGGTCAACAAGTATCAATTTTCAGTTTAGATAAGAAACCTGTTACATCACACAACTTGAAATATCCACTGAATGAATCAGTATTAGATAATCTGTGGAAAGGTTCATTAAATGAATCTTTAGGTGAGACATTTACATTACATACCGAAGGTAAGATAATTGTTTATCGTACTTTCGAGGTTAAAGAAGCACATTCATCAAAATAGTTCGCGCAAAACCTCCAGTGATTTTATCTCTGGGAAATCATACACATGAATTCTATAGTAATCTAACATCGTATTTATTATTTCATTCCTATCGCTTTGAGATAAAGCAAATCGATGCATGTTATTGTAATTTATCCGTTTAAGCGTATTCAGATATTCACTCTGCTGTGGATTTAAAAAATGCAAGTGATTTGGTCGGGACAATGTGTATCTCCCATTCATTAAGTCAAAATATACACCCTTTTTATAGTTATCTAAATTAGGAGTGATACCCAAGAATTGAGCAAGAGAAAACATAAATGCAATATGGAAATTAGCAAGGCCCATCTCTTTTTGCTCTAATGAGATAACTGAATTTTCCAAGAAGTGGAAAATGATATCATTCTCGGTTGTTTCTTGCAAAACTTTGGATAGAAACTCAGATAAGAAAAATGCTATTGAAGTTTTTACTGGATGTGTGTTTATTGAATAGAGAGGTATTAATCGTTGTGCTTCCTTCAATTTATGTATTTGCCGTAATGGATAATGCTCAACTTCTAAATCAACTATTGAGAGTGGGAAAAAAATTGCTCTGTTGATTTTACTCTTCTTACTTCTTGAAATAGGCAACAGATATGTAGATCTACCAAAATGAGAGGTGAAAACCTGAGCCATTGAAAATCTATCATTGTACTTATTAACAGCAATTACTATCCCTTGTGTACTTTGATGCATAATAATAACTTCATTACGTTATAATGAATAATATTTACCGCTTGCTAAGTATGCTTGATACTTCTCTTCATTGAAGACATAATAATAAGCACCTCTCTTAGATGAAACTGTTTCTTTTTCATCCAGTTTATCCAAGATGTTCATTGATGCAAGCTTTTTCCTGAAATTGCGCTTATCAATTGCATGTTGATATATGGCTTCGTATAGATTTTGCAGTGCTGGCATTGTAAACTTCTTATCAAAAAAGTTGAAAATAATTGGTTGCATCGACACTTTAAATCGAAGTAATGTTAAAGCATCTTCTACCATTTGATTGTGATCAAAAACAAGTTGAGGCAACTCTTTTATATTTATCCATCGAGCATCAAACTTTTTCGCTAAACTCGTATCAAATTCCTCTAAACGAACTAAAGCGTAAAAAGCAATGGAAATGACACGCCCACCAAGGTCTCTATCTATTTTTCCGTATGCGTTCACTTGTTCCATATACACTCCTTTTTGTTGAGTATAGTCATAGAGAACTTTTTTTGCCGCATCTTCTAAACTTTCATTTTCCGAAACAAAACCACCCATCAAGGACCATTCACCAGCTAAAGGCTCTACAGGTCGTCTTGTAAGTAAAATATGTAGTTCTTTATCTCGATATCCGAAAACAATACAATCAGCAGCAACTGAAAATTTAGATGTGTTTAAATAATATTGATTTGCCATAAGAACTCTTTTCTTATAAAAGAAGTTGGAAATCTATTAATTGAGTAGATCTCCAACTTCTTAAAAAAAATGATGTAAATTGTTTAGAGTTTTCGTGCACCGTCACTTATCACAACATCATATACTTTTGGATCATGACCATATTTCTCTTTAAATTCAGCTTTCGCATCTATTATAAATTGATCATACAATTCACTCTTAACTAAATTAATTGTACAACCTCCAAAGCCACCACCCATTACACGAGAACCAGTTACTCCATGTTTTCTCGCCAAATCATTCAAGAAGTCAAGTTCTTCGCAACTCACTTCATATAGTTTACTCATACCATGATGAGTTTCGTACATTTTCTCACCAACAGTTTCGTAATCGTCTCTCTCTAGAGCCTCAGAGACATCAAGAACACGCTGTGTCTCTTCAATTACATATTGAGCACGCATGAAATCTTCTTGGGTAATATCATCTTTCACTTCATTAAGCATCTCCATTGACGCATCGCGTAAAAACTCAACTTGTGAATGATTTTTGCTTATTGCATTTGCTGCTCTCTCACAAGATTCACGACGTTTATTATATGCGGATGAAGCAAGTTCATGAGCCACACGAGTATCAAGTAACACCAATTTATATCCCTCTGGATGAAAGGGGAAATACTCATACTCCATCGACTTAGTATCAAGACGTATCAAATGTCCCTCCTTACCAAAAAGAGAAGCAAATTGATCCATGATACCGCATTTAACACCTACATAATTGTGCTCAGTTGATTGACCAATTCTTGCTAATTCAAATTTATCGATTCCGAGACTTAACATATCATTCAGCCCAAACGCATATGTACTTTCTAATGCTGCAGAAGAAGACATCCCTGCTCCTAAAGGAACATCACCCGAAAAAACAGTGTCAAATCCAACAACTTTTCCACCTCGTTTGATAATTTCTCGACAAACACCAAAAATATATTTTGCCCAACCTTCTTTTGGTAAATCATCTTCATTTAAACCAAACTCCGAACTTTCATCTAGATCAAGAGCATAGGCATTTATTTGATCTGTTCCATTCAATCTTATTGCTGCAATCATTCCTTTATCAATTGCACCTGGAAACACAAAACTTCCGTTATAATCTGTATGCTCTCCTATTAAATTAACTCGACCTGGAGAAGTATATACTTCAGGTGTGTCGTCACCAAAAATCTCCTTGAATTTATTAAGCACTGTCTCTTTTGTCATAATCTATTTATTTTTGATCTCAAGTTTTTAAAAATTAATTATTTTCTACTGGAAGCGTTTCGGATGCAATTTCAACAGGTATATCTAAATCGATATCCTCAACAGAAATATCCGTATTTACGTTCTTCGATCCAATCAAAGCATAAAATAACAGATATGCTAACGCTGCAATGATAACCCAATAGCTAGTCAAATATCCCGCAACATCTGCAACCCAACCTTGAAAAGCAGGAAGAATACCACCACCAACAACCATAACCATAAATATTCCAGAAGCTGCAGCCAAATATTTACCCAATCCTTCAACAGCAAGATTAAAGATACCACCCCACATAATTGAAGTACACAATCCTAATAATACAATAAACATTGCGTTAATTGGAACTTGTGCTAAACCAAACGAAAGTGCTCCAGCAGCAGAACGTTGAAGAACTGGCAACAAGATCATTATTGATGTAGGTAAGAAAATTGCTAAAAGAATGAAAACTAAACCAATTGATGAAGCTACACTCATCATAGTCTTACTAGAAACTTTACCTCCTAATGAAGCGCCAGCTAATCGTCCAACTAACATAAGTAGCCAATAGGTACCAGCAACAAATCCCGCTGTAGTTTTACCAATTTCAGGTATGTCAGATAGCCAGTATAGCATAACATTTGGATTACCAATTTCAACACCTACATAAACAAAGATTGCAATTGCACCCAGCACAAAATGACGAAATTTCATTGCTCCTGACATTAAAACTTTCAACGACTCTTTGTTCTTTACTGCACGTGGCTCTGGAATGTTAACTGCAAGTAGAACAAAAAACACAACTGCAAAAACAGCCATTGCAATGTACATTACTGGAAAAACATCTGTAATATTTGCTTTTGCTGTTTCACCAATTAGAACACCTACAAATGCAGGAGTAAATGTGGCCATTACTGAATTGAATGAACCTCCAACTTGAATAAGTTGATGACCTTTATTTCCTCCACCACCTAATGTGTTCAACATTGGATTTACCACAATATTTAAAAGACACATAGAGAAACCTGCAATAAAAGCTCCTAAAATATAAACTGCAAACGCCATTGACTCAGACGAGTGACCTGAAAGATATTGAATAAGTATTCCAACAAAACCAACAGCTATTGCAATTAAAGCAGTTTTTTTGTATCCTACTTTTGTAAGAAGGATACCACCTGGAATACCTATTACCAAATATGCTAGAAAGTTAGCAGCATTACCTAATAGTCCTAGAAAATTGGAAGCACCAAATTGTTCTTTTAAAACCTGTCCCATTGGTGCAGCCAAATTGGTAACAAATGCGATCATCCCAAAAAGTGCAATCATCATAATGATTGGTATTATACGAGATGACGTTTTAGTATTATTTGTATTCATACTATTGATTGTTTTAAATATGTGTTTATAGTTAAGTAGATAGACTTATTTACTTATCAATTGAAAACTTAAACGATGTTTTTGATGTATATGTTTCACCAGGGTGAAGCTCTGTTGAAGGATAATCGGGTCTATTAACACTATCTGGAAAATGTTGTGTTTCGAAACATACAGCAGAGCGCTTTGGATATTTTAATCCATTCTTTCCGTCTAACTTGTCCGTCATCCAATTACCTGTGTATAGCTGCAATCCTGGTTCAGTGGAATATACTTCCATAACGATTCCAGATTTTGGCGATTCGCATCGTGCACAAAAAGAGAACTCATTATTGTATTTTTTATTTAACACATAATTGTGATCATATCCATTACCAAATAAAAGCTGCTGGAAATCATCATCAATTCGAGATCCAATTGTTTGCGGCTCTCTAAAATCCATCGGTGTTCCTTCAACCATCTCTGCATCTCCCAGAGGTATTGCTGTGTCATCAGTAGGCAGATACTTGTCAGCATTAATTGTAACAATATGATCGTAGATGGTTGGATCACCTACACCTGATAAATTAAAATAGGAATGATTGGTTAAGTTTAAAATGGTCAACTTATCTGTTGTTGCTTTATAATCAATTACAACTGAGTTATCATTGGTTAGAGTATATGTAACTGTTACAGTTAAGTTACCAGGATACCCCTCTTCTCCATCTTGCGATAAATATTGAAGTTTGATGGAATTTGTCAACGTTTCTTTTACATCCCATACTACAGCATTAAAACCTTTTATACCTCCATGTAAACTATTTGGTCCGTTATTAATAGGCAGAGTATAAGTCTTTCCATCAAGAACGAACTCACCTTTTGCAATTCTATTTGCCACTCTCCCACAAACAGCACCAAAATAGGGTTCTGTAGATTTCAAATAATCATCTATTGAACTATGGCCAGTAACAACATCTAATAGTCCACCATTTTTATCAGGCACCATTAATGATACTATTTTTGCACCATAATTAGTAATAGTCAATTCACATCCATTTGCGTTTGTGAGAACGTATAAATTTGTTTGTTTTTCGTCAACAACTTTTTTAAAATTCTCCACTTTAAGCTCGCTTTTAGTACTCGGCTTTTTATCACTCATATCTTTAATCTTAATTTATTATGTAACTGAATATAAAAGATTCCACTCTTTT
>DATERO010000049.1:0-8112 GCA_035271465.1 Dysgonamonadaceae bacterium
TCCTTGACTTATCACTAATGCTAAACCAGACGCAACTTTACCAACAGCAAGTGTAGCAATAAAAGGTGGTACATCAATTTTCGCTATCAAAATACCGTTAAAAACCCCAAAAATAATTCCAACTACTAAAGCTATCAAAGCACTGATCAGGATGCCAACGTTGCTGAGCATTAATTGCCCGCAAATCATAGCAGTAAATGAAAGTACACCACCGATCGACAAGTCTATCCCCAAAATTATAACTACCAAAGTAGTACCAATTGCGCAGATTCCAACAACTGAGCTTTGACGCATAACATTTAATAAATTATTTATTGAATAAAAGTGTGGTATAAAAGAACCTGCAATTATTAAAATTGCTATTATGCTTATCATAGCTAAAAGATATTTTTTTTGTCCTAATCTCATAATTTCTCCTCAGCCAGCAAAATTGTAACTAATAAATTACAAAATATAAGGGGAGACAGATGATATCATCTGCCTCCCTTAATGCTTAAAACATATTTTCTTTCGCTTCATCTAAATTATCAAGCGAATAAGTTGCTGTGCCTGAGTCGATATATTTATCAATGGAATCAGGATCAATAGAACCATCCAATACTCCAAGTAAGATCTCTACAGCATTACCACCCATAATTTGAGGGAATTGAGCCATAGTACCTGTAACTTCACCGGCTTCAATTAATTCTACAGCTTTTTGAGAACCGTCTACTGACATGATCTTAACTCCTTCAACACCAGCATTAGCTAGTGCCTGTAAGATACCGTCCAACATGCCATCAGAAGCTGTAAATATAGCTTGAACATCTTTATTTGCTTGTAACATGTTTTCAGTTACTTGCATTGCAACGTCATTCTTCCAATCACCAGCTTGTTCACCTACAATTTGTACATTGCTACCTTCTAAACCAGCTTTGAAACCATCAACTCTTTGGTCACCAGCTGAGGATCCATTAGCTCCTCTAACAATTAGAACATTGCCTTCATCGTCCAACCACTCAATAACTTCTTCGCCACCAACTTTACCAGCATTAAAGTTATCTGTACCAATATAAGTAACAAATAGGTCTTCATTACCTTCAATAGTTTGATCAACTAAAACTACCGGTATATTGGCATCTTTAGCTTTCTTTAATGCAGGTATAACTGCATTCGCATCCATCGGGCTAACAATAATAGCATCAACTTGTTTAGTAACTAAATCCTCAATTTGTTTAACTTGCATGGCAACATCAGTTTGATCTCCGGCTGTTACCAACTCAAATTTATTACCTGATTCTTCAACAGCTTTTTGAATTGAATCCGCAATAGCTTTTTGAAAATCATCATTTGTGATTGTTTTTAAACTAAAAGCAATCGTTTTTTGTTCACCATCATCTGCTTCATCTGAAACTTCATCATTTTTCTCTGTCTCAGCTTGTTGAATCTTATCACTATCAACAGCAGGTTCCTCATCTTTTACCTTACTCTGTTCACACCCTGTTAATGCCAATGTGAAAACGAGAATGAAAGTAAGTATTAGTGTTAATAATTTGAATTTACTTTTCATGTTGTCTGCTCCTTTCAAGCCTCCATTATTTGATTCTCACTTTTTACTTCAAACAATTTGCATAAAAACACAAGTTGTTTTTGTCACAATATCACAATTAAATTCTTGATACAGGACTTACATTAACGTTAATGTAAACAGAACAGAGACTTATGTCAAGTTATTTTTTTAAAGAATAAAAAAAGACAGAATTCAACAATAAAATCGAACTCTGTCTTTATAGTTACTTAAAAAATCTACCTCTATGATTCGTCAAATACTCTTTTCGTATTATTTAGTAATTGTATGAATTTTTCATGATTTTTTTCTAATGTGTCTTGATGATGGAATAGACTTGATGTTCCAACTACAAAAATATCTGCTCCGTTTTGATACATTAGTGGTCCATATTCAAAATTAACATTTCCATCTACTTCAATTAAGATATGATCAAATTCACGTTGTATTAAATATTGTTTTAGTCTTAAAATCTTATCGATCATTCCAGGCACTAACGATTGACCAGAAAATCCCGGATTTACAGTCATCAAAAGGACCATGTCTATGGAAGGCAACAAATCTTCTAAAACACCAATTGGAGTTGAAGGACACAAGGCAATCCCTGCTTTAAATCCTAATTTTTTTATTTGATCTAAAACTCGCTGAACATGTGGGGTAGATTCATAATGAATGCTGATAATATCATTCATATTTGGTCGTGGTAATGATAATTTATCTAAACAGCTTGCTGGATCACTAACCATTAAATGGATATCTAATGCTATCTCCGAAATCTCCCTAAAGCTTGAAGAAATTGATAACGGCAACATTAAATTTGGGACAAAATGATTATCCATGATATCTACATGCAAATAATCTACAGCTAGATTTTCTAATTTCCTGATATCTCTTTCTATGTTCATTAAATCAACACACATAACAGAAGGTGCAATATAAAATGATTTCATTTATTCTCCCATATCCCTAAAACTATAAACCTTGAGGCTTAACTACTACTCTCATTCCTGCATGACTTTCAGCCATTTCAAAAGCATCCAGTACATTATCTAAATCATATCTATGGCTGATATACTCTTTCATGTCAATTAGACCAGAGGCGATAAGATCTATGGCTAATTTATGTTGACGAGGTAATGAGCCATGAGCACCAGTGACAATTAACTCTTTGTAATGGATAATGTTTGTTTCTAATTCAATAGTACTTCCGGCAGGAAGGCCGCCGAATAAGTTTATACGCGCTCTATTTTGTGCCATTTTTAAAGCATCTGCGTGAGATTGTGGTGAAGAATTAGCCGTAAAAATTACGTTAGCCCCTAAACCATTTGTTTCCTCTAAAACGCGTTCAATTGCATTCTCCTCAGAAGAACAGATATAAACATCTGCACCAAACTTTTTTGCTAATTCCATTCTTGGTCTTGACCTTTGAACAACAATCACTTTAGTTGCTCCCATTTTGTAGGCAATAGGTATAATCATGCAGCCAATCGGTCCAGCTCCTATAATCACCACTGTGTCCCCAAGTTTAATGTTGGTTAATTCTACGGCATTTAGCACACAAGCTAAAGGCTCGGCTAAGGCTCCTTCATCAAAACTCACGTGGTCTGGCAAAATATGGACAGGGCCATAATCAACAACCATTTTATTTAATAAAACATACTCTGCAAAGCCTCCTGCAAATTGATAACCCATTGCATAATTTATCTGGCAATTATTACCAATACCTGCTTCGCAGAAACTGCATTCACCACAAGGAACATCCGCCCCTAAGGCTATACGGTCTCCAACTTTGAATTTATTTACATTTTTTCCTACCTCAACAACAATGCCAGATGTCTCATGACCTAAAATTTGAGGGGGATTAACTCTGTCATTACCGTGATGAAAAATTCTAATATCAGATCCACACACGGCACAAGATTCAACTTTTAATAAAACACTATCATCGTCAACTTCAGGTTTAGGAACTTCACGAATCTCCATCTTATCTTTTTCAATGTATACTGCTGCTTTCATCTTATACCTCTTTCAAATATTCTTGTAATGAATTTCTCAATGTTCATTACTAAATAACAAACATTACTTTCAAAAAATCTTCTTCAGAACGCATTGTCTCAAATGCTGTATTGCAGTCTTCCAAAGAGTATCTATGAGTAATTAAGGGTTCTAAATCTAAAATTCCATTATGCATACAATCAATAGCAGTTTGCCAATCATTTTTCATTTGATTGTAACTAGAATTCCAAGTTCCTCTTAAAACTAATTGCTTCCTTAATATTTCCCAATAACTATTTTGTGCTAATCTGATATCTCCATTAGGATTTCCTAGGCAAACTACTTGGCCAAAAGATCTGGTAACTTTTAAACAATTTTCAATTGTTGCAGAGACTCCAGCAGCATCAATAGCCAAATCAACCCCTCTGCCATTCGTTAATTGATCAATATGTTGGATTGGATCAACATCTATACTATTAATAGCCAAATCAAAACCTTGTTTATGTAAAAAATCAATTTTATTCTGACTGACATCAATTGGAATAATTTGCTTAGCACCCCATCCTCTAGCAAGTTGTGCAACAATGTTACCGATTGTACCAACACCAAAGATAGCTATACTGCCATTTGCTTGCATGTCAGCTTGTTGTAAGGCGTGAACTGCAACAGCGACAGGCTCACACATTGCAGCTTCTGTATATGAGACTTCATCTGGTACAATAACTAAATTCCATTTTTTAACTGCTAAATACTCTGAAAAACCACCATCTCTACGCGAACCATAGTAATCATAGTTTGTACACTGGGCATATTCACCGATTTGACAAGCAGCACATTCTCTACAAGGAAGTAAAGGAAAAACTGCAGCTTTTTTGTATAATAAGTCTTCATCACCTGGATTAACTTTTATAATTTCTCCAGCAAATTCATGGCCTAGGACGGTCGGAAAATTATAAGTTCCTTTTGTATATACTCTTGGAACATCAGAGCCACAGATTCCTGCTGCTTTTATTTGAAGCAAAACTTCATCTGCCTCAATTTCAGGAACCTCCATGTCTATGCAGCGCAGATCTCCAATTGCATAAAGACTGCATGCCTTCATTTTATTCCTCCTTGTATATTAATGTTCATCAGAGTCGTGGAACTTTGATGACTGTTTTCTGTTAATCTCTCAAGCCACGTGAGATAATAGAACCGTGCAGTTGAGGGCGTCTTTTTCCTCCTTGAGATTTGGACTCGTTTTAAAGAGTGACGCCTCAGCTTTACGGGTAGGATTCGTATTAGCTGGATGAGTTTTCGTCTCGTATCTCCAACAAGGTAGAATTGCCGTAAAGTCCGTGGAAAACCTCTCTGCAACTTTAATTGAAAGGTTGGTGCAACTGTGTATATAATCGGCATCGACATCGCTAAGAAATCTCATGAAGTATGTTTCATGAATCAAGAAGGAGATATTTTAGATGGAAACACTTTTAATATTCCCAACACTCTTTCCGGTCTTGAAAAATTTCAAAAAATGCTTAACAAGTATGGTCTTAACTCCAACAATGTTCTTGTCGGCATGGAAGCTACTGGTCATTATTGGCTAGTTCTTTACTCTTGGTTAATAGAGCAAGAGTTTGATGTTAAGCTCATTAATCCTATCGTTACTGACGCTTACAGAAAGATGCATATTCGCAAAACCAAGAACGATCGAATTGATGCAGAAGTTGTTGCAAGAGTAATTATGCTTGGGGAATACCAAGAAACTCCTGTTGCTGAAGAAACTACTTTATCTCTTCGCCAACTTTGCCGTTTTAGATTATCTCAAGTTCAAACCTGTGGTGATTTGAAACGAAAATGCATAGCCGTTCTAGATCAAGTTTTCCCTGAATATTCCAATCTTTTCACAGATACATTTGGCATAAGCTCCAAGACAATCTTGAAAGAATATTCAACTCCAGAAGAATTAGCTTCTATACACACAACCAAACTTACTAATCTTCTCAAGAAAGCTTCTAAAGGTCGTTTCGGAAAAGAAAAAGCTTTAGAAGTGAAAGCTGTTGCTAAGCAATCTATTGGTATTACCTTTGCTACTGATGCTTTTGCTTTTCAAATGAAACAGATTCTTGAACAACTAGAATTTATTGAAGAACAAGTTGAATTGCTGGATCAACAAATTGAAGAGTATATGGAAAAATTAGATTCTCCTATTATTACAATTCCTGGAGTTGGTCCTGTTTACGGTGCTGTTATATTATCTGAATTAGGTAATATCCATCGTTTCCCAGGCGGTAAACAAATCGTTTCTTACGCAGGTATTGATGCTTCTGTCAACGAATCGGGTAGTTTTAAAGGAAACCGAGCCAGCATGTCTAAACGAGGTTCTGCTTATCTTAGACGAGCAATATTCGGTGCTGCTTTCATCGCATCTTGGTCAGATCCAGAATTATCTGAATACTACAAAAGATTAAGAGACAGGGGAAAACACCATTATGTCGCAGTAGGTGCTGTAGCTAGAAAACTTTGTTATATAATTTATGCAGTTTTAAGCGAAAATAGACCTTTTGAACAACGACCACCAACGTAACTGCTTGTATCATTTACTGTGTTTTTCTAAAGCATTTTCGAATGTTTTATTTGTGTTGCACTGTTCCTATTCAATTTTCAAGTTTCAATATGGTTTTCCTGTTTTTTCACTTTTTGTTCAGCTCTTAATATCTTTTAAATTTATATTTGACTTTTTATAGCTGGTCTTTAAAATATTCTGCAGACTATTGTGGGCGAGTGACAAAGGAAGCAAGCATAAGAACAGGTTTAGTAGAAGGAACGCCGGTGGCAGCTGGTATGTTTGATATCAATGCTTGCGGTATAGCCTCTGGCTTGGGCGATCCTTCAAAGTTAAGTATGATTGCGGGAACTTGGAGTATTAATGAGTATATTCAAGAAGATCCGATTACTGATGGCAGTATAGCTTTAAACTCAATGTATTGTATACCGGGTTATTTCTTAATAGAAGAAAGTAGTCCAACTTCTGCAGGGAATTTAGAGTGGTTTATCAATACTATGTTACCTGAAAGGAAAGATATTCTAACAGCTGAAGGTAATAGCATTTATGCAGATGTTGATTCATGGGTAGAAGAAATTAATCCTAAAGACAGTAAATTAATCTTCTTACCCTTCCTCAACGGATCTAATGAAGATGTTTTAGCCAAAGGTACTTTGGTTGGTTTAACTATGTATCATAATCGTAAACATATTACACGTGCGATTTTTGAAGGAGTTGTGTTTTCTCACTTAACCCATCTTAATAAATTATTGGCTAACCGAGATCGCCCAACTAGTATTCAGTTATCAGGAGGAGTAACCAATTCTGATGTTTGGATTCAAATTTTTGCTGACGCAATCCAGATACCTATTGATGTAGTACAAGACAAAGAACAAGGTGCTCAAGGTGCTGCTATGGCTGCAGGGATTGCTGTAGGAATCTATAAAGATTATGATGATGCTATAAGACGTTGCGTAAAAATAAGCAAAACTATAGAACCTAGACCTGAATATGCAGAAACCTATCGTAATAAATATTCAGCTTATAGGGCAGTAGTAGATGGTTTATGGGAAACTTGGAGTTTTTTAAAAGATTAAAGCCCGTAATAAAATGAACATACTATGATCTTGAGATGAAAGTAATAAATTTTGGTTCTTTAAATATTGACTATACATATAAGGTTGATCATATTTTGATTGGTGGAGAAACACTTTCCGCATTTGATAGAAATGTATATTGTGGGGGGAAGGGTTTAAATCAATCTTTAGCTCTAGCTCGAGCAGGTATTGCAGTATGGCATGCAGGCTCAATTGGAAGACAAGATGGACAAGTGTTGTCTGATGTGCTTTCGGCAAGTGGCGTAAATTTAGAATATCTTAAAATAATTGATAATATACCTAGTGGGCACACGATTATTCAAGTAGATCAAAGTGGTCAAAATTGTATTTTGGTCTACGGTGGTGCTAATAAAATGATTACTAGAGAGCAAATATATCAAACACTTTCAAATTTTTCTAAAAATGACTATTTGGTTTTGCAGAATGAAATTAATGAAATTCCGTATATAATGGAATTGGCATATAAAAAAGGTATCAAAATCATTTTGAATCCGTCTCCGATAGACGAAAAAATAAGATCATTGCCTTTAGAATATGTTGACTTTTTTTTAGTTAATGAAATTGAAGCAGCTCCGCTAGCAGAGGGCAATACGGATCTAGAACTATTAGATAATTTACAGATCAAATACCCTAATAGCCACATAGTAATGACAGTCGGTTCAAGAGGCGCCTATTATGCCAATCAGGATACTAGAGAATATCATGATATCTTTGATGTAGATGTTGTTGACACAACAGCTGCGGGTGATACATTCACAGGATTTTTTATGGCTGCATTTTTAGAAGAAAAAACTCCGTTAGAATGCCTAAGATTTGCCTCTGCTGCTTCTGCTTTAGCTGTTTCAAGAGCTGGAGCAAGTGCCTCCATACCATTGCGAAAACAGGTTATAAATTTTTTAGCAAAATTATCTTCTTGACAATAAAATAAC
>DATERO010000050.1:0-8454 GCA_035271465.1 Dysgonamonadaceae bacterium
ATACAATAACATAAAACACCAAAATTGGAGAAATGTTGTTTAATTCGGAGACAAGATACTCAAAGTTTTTCAGAAATGCATAGTATTCTGTTTCTTGCTTAAAAATAAAACGAATGATTTTGCTGCAATAAGAAAATATCAGTATCTTTGCGGCTCAAATTTATTATTTAATCAATTATAAACAAGTTAGTATGAATAATTACGAGACCGTTTTCATTTTGACTCCCGTTTTGTCTGATGCACAGATGAAGGAAGCGGTAGAAAAATTCAAAACCCTCCTAACGGACAAAGGAGCCGAGATTATAAACGAAGAGTATTGGGGACTTCGCAGATTAGCGTATCCTATTGACAAAAAATCGACAGGCTTTTATTGCATGTTGGAATTTAGTGTTGATCCGTCAGTTATTGCAGGATTGGAAGTGAACTTCCGTCGTGACGAACGTGTTCTTCGCTTTTTAACAACACGACATGACAAGTTTTCACTTGAGTATTCGGAGAAAAGACGAAGAAATCGTTCGTCTAAAAAAGATAGCCCAGTAAAAGCAGAGGCATCTTCCGAAAGCAAAGAAACTGAAGTAGAATAATTTTTAAAAGGAGGAAATAAAACAATGGCTAAACAATCAGAAATAAGATACCTTACGCCGGTATCAGTTGATGTAAAAAAGAAAAAATACTGTCGTTTTCAAAAGAACGGTATTAAATACATTGATTACAAAGATCCGGAATTCTTAAAGAAATTCTTAAATGAACAAGGTAAAATTTTACCACGTCGTATCACAGGAACATCATTAAAGTTTCAACGTCGTATTTCGCAAGCAGTTAAAAGAGCACGTCACGTAGCTTTGCTTCCGTACGTAACCGATTTAATGAAATAAAAAAAAGGAGGAACAATAATGGAAGTAATTTTAAAAGAAGACATACTTACACTAGGGTATAAAGACGACTTAGTGAATGTGAAAGAAGGATACGCACGTAATTTTCTTATTCCACAAGGGAAAGCAATCATAGCTTCACCATCTGCTAAAAAAGTATTGGCAGAGAATTTGAAACAACGAGCTCACAAAATAGAGCAAGTTAAAAATGATGCACAAGCAATAGCTGATAAAATGGAGGGAACAACTCTTTCTATTGGTGCTAAAACTAGCTCTACAGGAACAATTTTTGGTTCTGTTACGAACATACAAATTGCAGAAGAACTTGCGAAAAAAGGTTTTGATGTTGATAGAAAACTTATCATTATCAAAGACCAAGTTAAAGAAGTTGGCAGTTACACTGCTACTGTAAAACTTCATAAGGAAGTTACTATTGAAATACCCTTTGAAGTAGTTAGCGAGTAAGTAAAGATATACTATATCTCAAAATATAAAAACCGATTGTCAATGTTTTGTTGGCAATCGGTTTTCTTTTTTCTACTAACTGTTTTCTTAGAACTTGCATAGGTGCGAATATCAATAAGCTAATAAGATTTGTGTAGTACAGTTAATCACTGCTACTAAGGTTTTCTAACTCTTTTATCTTTAGGCTTGTTTGATAAGTTTTTTTGCTTCTATACCACTTTTGCAATTCAAACTGAATTATTCTACGTAAGATTCAATCCTTTTCCAAACCTTAGTAACCTGCTATAAATTATCACAACGCGAACCTTATTACCTTATTTCAGAAAAACTAGATTTGCAAATAGTAATCATAAAAGCTACCTCCATTTTTTTTAGTGCGCTGTCGCACGATTGTATCGTGTGACTCCTACAAAAGCTTTCACTGGCTCATGGACCGAAGTAAAAGCCAACAACCCAAAATTGACATAAATGCCAATAATTATCAATCAACAAGCTGTTGACTAGTAAACGCTGAAATGTATAATAATAATAATGTACAGAATAATTAGAATTAAAAGTAGATATGGTACAACAGTATTGATTTTAAAGGTGTATAATGAGTCTTTATATCAAGTTATCAACAAAAAAGTCATTCTTGCATTTAATTAACATAGAATCATGCGATTTATTATTTATTTTGCTGGATAAAGTATAAATTATTGATATGGGGAAAATAATCGCTTTAGCTAATCAAAAGGGTGGCGTTGGAAAAACAACTACAACCATAAATTTAGCAGCCTCGCTGGCAGCATTAGAAAAATCTGTTCTGGTTGTTGATGCTGATCCACAAGCAAATGCTTCATCAGGATTAGGAGTCAATGTCAAAAATAGCCACAATACACTTTACGAGGGATTGATAGGTGAAAAGACAGTTGCGGATATTATCATAAAAACAGAGTTCGAAAAAATTGACATTGTTCCATCACATATCAATCTGGTGGGGGCAGAACTTGAAATGGTTCAACTTCAGCATCGAGAAAATAAAATGAGGGATCTACTTATTGATGTTAAAGATAAATACGACTTTATATTGATAGACTGTTCACCGTCATTAGGTATCATAACAGTAAATGCTTTAACCGCAGCTGATTCTGTAATTATTCCAGTGCAATGCGAATATTTTGCTCTTGAAGGTTTAAGCAAGCTCTTGAATACAATTAAAATAATTAAATCAAAACTAAACCCTGAATTAGAGATAGAAGGATTTGTACTGACAATGTATGACTCAAGGTTGCGTTTGCACAACCAAATTTATGAAGAAGTTAAACTTCACTTTCAAGAGTTAGTTTTCACATCAGTAATTCACCGCAACATCACGTTGAGTGAATCTCAGAGTCACGCTAAGCCTGCTTTAATGTATGATGCTGGTTCGCGTGGCGCAATCAATCATATGCAAATGGCAAAGGAGCTAATCGAAAAAAATGAATAACTTTGTAATTTACTTATAGGAAAAACATCACAATGTCAAAGAAAAAAGCTTTAGGAAGAGGATTAAACGCATTGATAACAATGGATGATAACGAAACAAAGGGATCATCGTATATCAGCGAAATAGCTCTTGATAAGATTAAACCAAACCCAGATCAACCCCGTGTCGATTTTGATGATGAAGCAATGGAGGAGTTATCAATATCTATACAAAAGATAGGTGTGATTCAGCCCATCACTTTACGTGAACTTGAAGATGGCGGTTTTCAAATTATTGCAGGTGAAAGACGCTATAGAGCATCATTGATGGCAAATTTGAAGACCATTCCAGCATATGTAAAAACTGTTGAAGACGAGGATGTGATGGAAATGGCGTTGGTTGAAAATATTCAACGTGAAGATTTAAATGCCATAGAAATTGCTCTAACTTATCAAAAGTTGATTGATTCTCAATCTTTAACTCAAGAACAACTTAGCGATAGAGTAGGAAAGAAAAGAGCAACGGTTGCTAATTACATGAGATTGCTAAAGCTACCTGCTGTTGTTCAAATGGGCATAAAAGATAAGAAAATTGATATGGGGCATGCACGTGCCTTAGTTGCTATTGATGATCCTGAAGTGCAACTCGAAATATATAATCAAATTATTAAAGAAGGTCTCTCAGTGAGGAGAGTTGAAGCGGTTGTAAAGGAAAAAGTGGCTGAAAGACTTAAAGATAATGAATCAACGCCACCAAAAACAAGGCAAAAATCTTCAGATGAGTTTGATGTATTGCGAAATCATCTTTCTCGTTTCTTTGATGCACCAGTTGAGTTCAATTATAACAAAAAAGGAAAAGGCAAAATAACTATTCCTTTTAAGTCAAATGAAGACTTAGAACGAATTATAGGTATTTTTGACGTTATTAAAAAATAGAAGTCACCACTATATGAGGTCATTCGGTATTAAAATTTTCAGCTGTTTTATTTTGTTGAATATCTCATTGGGGTATGGTCAACAAAATCAACATCATATATCCGATACAGTACCTCAAATTATAAATGACACACTTAATCACTTCAAAGATACTATTGAAGTAATCAGTATTAGTGATACAATTACTTCAATTACCGAAGGCCCTTTAACATCTAATGATACAATCCAAATCAAACAATCACTTGTAGTAAGTGATACTTCAATAGTGCCTCTAACACTTGATTCTAAAGAGTTCAAACCTAATCCAACTAAAGCTGTTATCTATTCAGCCATTTTTCCCGGCCTCGGTCAAGTTTATAATAAGAAATATTGGAAATTGCCAATTGTTTATGGTGGTTTTTTAGGGTTCTCTTATGCAATATCATGGAATGGTCGATATTATACGGATTATTCAAATGGATATAAAGATATTATGGATGATGATCCTACTACTGACAGTTGGAAAAACTTTTTGCCTTATGGTCAAGATCCTGAAACTGTTGATCAAGAATGGCTCAAGACCGTATTGAAGCGTCGTAAAGACTTTTATCGACGCTACCGTGATCTTAGTATCATTGGTACTGTTGCAATGTATGCTTTAAGTATGGTGGATGCTTATGTTGATGCACAGCTCTTCGACTTTGACATGAGCCCCGATTTATCTTTTCGAGTAGAACCCACAATTATTCAAAAAACAGATTATTTAGCCAATAGCTTTGGTATTCAATGTAGCTTTCATTTCTAAAGCTTTTAACTTACTAACACAATGAGAAAAAATACTTTTTTAGTATTAGCACTCTTTCTAATTCATTCTTTATTTGTTGTTTCACAAAATCAAGCTAATGAGTCAGAGTCTAATCAAAACGAGGAAAATATCCAAGATAGTGCTGTTATAGTTCCTGAAAGTTTGAATGAGAGTTTGGGCAATTTGCTTCATAATTGGCAAGTTGATTTTTCGAACTCAAAAAATGAATGTGATAATGGTGAAAATATCGTGTATAGTGATTCAGTTTATATTGAACGCTTATACAATTTGCCCACCGAAATGGAGTTATCATTTAATTCAGTAGTTCGTACATATATTGAAATGTACACAGCTAGACGTCGCGATTTGGTTAGTTATATGCTTTCTTTGGGCGACTACTACTATCCTATTTTCGAAGAAGTGTTAGATAGATACGAACTTCCATTAGAACTTAAATATTTGCCTGTTATTGAGTCAGCTCTTAACCCTGTCGCGGTTTCTCGTATGGGTGCTACTGGATTGTGGCAATTCATGTTAAGGACTGGTCAACAATATCAACTCGAAGTGAATAGCTTGGTGGATGAGCGACGTGATCCTTATAAAGCAACTGAAGCTGCTGCACGTTTTTTGAGCGATCTATATCAAATATATGGAGACTGGAACTTGGTGATTGCTGCCTATAATTGTGGCCCAGGTAATGTGAACAAAGCAATAGCACGAAGTGGAGGCAAGCAAGACTATTGGGATATTTATTACCAACTGCCAAAAGAAACTCGAGGGTATGTGCCTGCATTTATTGCCGCCAACTATGTTATGAATTATAACAATGAGCATAATATTTGTCCACAAGAGTCTTCAAATGACTTTCTGACTCTTGATACAGTTCATGTTACAAGTGAAATTCATTTCAATCAAATATCATCTGTACTAGATATTCCCATTGAAGATATTAGAAGATACAATCCTCAATACAAACAAGATAAAATACCAGGTAATCATAAATCGTATGCTTTGGTATTGCCTACTAAAGATATATATGCATTCTTGAGCAATAAGGATGATATTTTGGATCACAACAGATCAATTTTCTTAACTCATCGAAAAGAGACATTAACTGAATCAAATGATGGCACGACAGTAACTGGTGACTTCATAAATACCTATTACAAAATTAAAAAGGGAGATACGCTAGGAGCTATTGCGAGAAGAAATGGTACAACTGTTAGCAGATTGCAAAGCATGAATAATATGCATTCAACAAAACTTTCGATTGGGAAAACTTTAATTGTAAGACAAACACCTAGACCTACACCTGCAAAGGAAGATATTCAAGAAGCTAATACAGTTTTAGCATCTGGTGATAATGTTAAAAACACCTATTATAGAGTTAAGAAAGGAGATACATTGGGAGCTATAGCAAGTAGAAACCAAACAAGTGTTGCTCAGCTACAAACTTTGAATAATCTTAAGTCTACCAGACTATCTATAGGAGACAATCTGATTGTAAAGCAAACAATTGAGCCACAACAAGAAGAAGTTGAAACAGCTAATAAGGAGATTAATCATCAAAGGTCAGATTCTGTATCAACTCCCAATAGTGGAAATATTGTGACAGAGTATCTAAATAAAAAACTGGAGTTAAGTAAGGATAACACTTGAAAGAAAAGGCTATAATGAATTCCATGAGTATAGTGCTCACGTTCAACCTGTAAGCAATCCAAAAAGATTATATATTAGCAATTACATCTTTTAAGATGGATTTTACTTTTCAATCTTTTGAAAAGAATGAAAAATGAACGTTGCCATATTTACGTTCCTCCGTAAATGATGGGTGATCTATAAAAGTATTCTTCTTGGAATGCTCAATTATAAAGATGCCATTGGGCTTTAATAAGTTATGCTCAAGTATTTTTGTGGGAATACTACTTAAACCTTCTAGGTCATAAGGTGGATCTGCAAAAATTAAATCGAATGTCTGACTGCATGATTTAATAAACGAGAAAACATCAGCTTTTATAGTTAACATCTCATTCGCATCTAATTTTTCTTTTACTTTCTCAATAAAAGCATGATTTTTTGAGCTTTTCTCAACGCTTACAACATGCTTACATCCCCGAGAAACCATTTCTATAGCTATACTTCCGGTGCCAGAAAATAGATCTAATGCATCTGTTTCTTCCCATTCGAGACGATTGTTCAGAATGTTAAATAGGCTTTCTCTCGCAAAGTCGGTTGTTGGTCTTGCAGTAAAGTTAGTTGGCAGTTGAAATCTTCTTGATTTATATTTTCCGCTTATTATACGCATAATAGAGATATAATTTCAGTGGGAATTTCGTTTTGATTAATTTTCACACCTTTAGGAAAGTCTGTTGATAGGTTTTTAGTGTTTAGAATTAATTTTTGGTGTAACTCAACACATGCACTATGCTGGACCGTTTTTCCCGAAAATAAAAGTGAGTCAGCTTTAGCATCCATATTTAGGACTTCCCATGTTTTTTGTATGAAGTAGCTGTATTCTAAAGGCTCTTTTGCAACAAATGTTTTAGCAAATATAAGATTTTCATTTGAAAATGCAATGATATCCATCAGATCATCATCGTTGAAGTTGACAAATAATGTGGAATTTGACTTGTTATGTAATCGATAAAAGAAAGATATAAGAATTGACAAATGACTTTTGAATATTGGGTTAAGAAGACTGCGAGATAAAAAGCTGTGGTGCGATTCATCTATTTCCCATACTACTTGACAATCTATATTACTAATCCCATTACTCATAGTTTTCATAATTGGACTTTGGAGATTAAATGATAGAATGTCTGACTCAAATTTCTTATCATAGTATTTAGTCGGCACTAAAGTTAATCTATCATTGACATGAATTACATTTATTCGTAAGTAATTATGATTGAAAAAGGAATAGTCAAATACTATCTTTTCAAGACTTTTTAGATAGTTTGCATTTGAACTAAAAACTGTGCTCTTTTGGTAAAATACTGTTGTGTCCGATGGACAATGGATAGAAAAATAAAATCCATTCGGAGTTAACCGAATGGATAATATATATATTTTTGATTGCGTAAAATCAATATTGTCTGGTAAAAACATAAGTTTTAAAAATAAGAATTTACAGTTTGTATTATTACATTGTGTCAGCTCATTTTTATATATTTATAAGCAACCAATAAAATAATTAAACTGCTTATTCCCAATTACCAGCGTTGTTATTTGCTGTTTTGATTGATCCAACTCTTAGGCCAACATATCTATCACCTGGTAAACTTCTAACATTTTCTATTAGCAAGTTTAACTCGTTTTTATTTAAATCGCTTAAGTAAGTTGTATAGGGCGTTTTAGCTTCAAATACGTTTATATTGAAACCTGATGAAGTACTAAGGGTATCAGTTGCTAGTTCAAATTGAGCCCCGTTTCCATATGGTACGTAACGCAATGAATCTGGATTGAAATTTCTTCTGTTTTGGTAGCGATTTTCTATTACTGGAACGAAAATTGTATCGCGTGCAAGCTGTGGGCTGTTTGTTTCATCGTTCCATAGTCCTGCTTTCTTTATTTCTGCTATATTTCCTTTTCTAATGATTTCCATAGCTTTTGCTTCATTCAGACCAGCTTCCATTTGTTCTTCTGTCAAGTCACCATGTTTTTCTAAAAGTGCTACCTTCCCATTTTTCACGAAGTTTATCAAAGAATCAAAATTTGCTGTATATGCGCCTTCGATTTCACGAAAAGCTACTTGTGCTGTACGAATGTCAACAAGCCTTCTTATAACAGCTTTGTCGCGAATTTCTCTTTGCTCCTTAAATTCGATAGGCCCTTGTATGCTTTTCCAGCATAAGAAAACTAAGAGACCAATTGCAGCAACTAAAATTACTTTTACTAATACTTTCATGGACTTTTTTCCTTTTTTATTATTTCTATTGAATGGATTTACTA
>DATERO010000051.1:0-2655 GCA_035271465.1 Dysgonamonadaceae bacterium
GTTTGAAGTGGATTACCATTTTTTTAATAATCGCTACAGTTGCGATTCCCGTACACATATTGGTTGTACTGTTTTCTAAAAAAATATTATCAGAATCTACAGTTGTTGTTTTCCAAGCATCGCTTATTGTAATGCAGCAGGCCTATTTATCTTACCATATGATTAAAAGCCATTTTGTAACTCAAGATGTTTTAGATAAAATACTGTTAGATGCAAAAGAACAAGAAACTCTGATTACGAATGATAATAAGAAAGAACTGACATGCACAAAAACAATCATTTCAGAAAAAATATTCGAAGAGTACAGCAATTCAGCATTTAAAAAGGCCCCTTCTAAACCTTCTGATAATCATGGCATAAAAGAATTTGGTTAAAAATATTTTTCGTGCTATATTTAAGCCAATACCATGGCGTTAGCCATGGTAGGTGTTTTTCCATAATGCATTAGTTTACAGTTAGTTATATCAAAGTAAAGCCTGACTCGGTAACGACCTGATAGTCAGGCTTTTTCTTTGTTTAATATTATTATAAAGATAGCAATTCTAAAGCTTTTTTCATAATGTATATCATTGATTGTTAGCATTTAGGTTCATTTTTTACGTTCTCTTTAATGCTTAAGGAAAAACATGATTATCAAAGCCCTGGAAAAGCTGTTATCTATCAGATTAAAAAGACGTTACATCATCATTTTAGTGAGCTTGTTCCTCAACTGGCCTCTTTGCCAGATTCGCGTGATCGAATAGAATATACTACGGAAGATTTAGCTATGTGTGGTATTAACATGTTTCTGTTCAAAGAAGGCAGCCGTAATGCTTTCAACAATGACAGAAAGGATCCTGTTTTTAAAGAAAATTATACCAAGCTTTTCAATCTTAAGTTTCCTCATTTAGATACTACCGATGATTACTTTCGTGTCTTATCGGAGGAATGTCTTGAGGATGTTAAAACTTCTTGTATCAATTCGTTAATCAGGCGTAAGGTATTGCAAAACTACAAGTATAAAGGCTACTACATAGTGGCTATTGATGCTACTGGAGCTGCCAAATTTAAGGAAAGACATTGTGATTGTTGTATGACTAAGACATACAAAAATGGTACAACTCTTTATTTTCACCATGTGCTTGAAGCAAAGCTTATTACTCCCTCAGGATTGAGTTTTTCCATAGCCAGTGAATGGATAGGAAATGAGGAAAAGAAAGAGTATCAAAAACAAGATTGCGAACGGGCTGCCTTTAAAAGACTAGCTGCGAAAATTAAGAAGAAATACTCCCGTTTGCCCATCTTGTTAATTGCCGATGGACTTTATCCATACAAAGGCTTCTTTGATATCTGCAAGAAGCACAATTGGGGTTTTATTGTGACTCTTAAAGATGGAAATTTGAAACTATTACAGGAGGAAATTAGTCTTGAGAAGCTTCTAAATTCCGCACAAAAAGGTGAAAGAAAAACGGTAGGTAAAGATCGGATAACTACGACTATGTGCAATTGGCTCACCGAGTTGGACTACATGGGGCACAAACTAAACTGGGTAGAATGTACAGAGAACGTAACGATTAAAGGTAAAGGAACGGTTAAAAAGCAAAGGTTTGTTCACATAACCAATCTTCATATCAACAATAAATTATGTGTAGGCATATCGGATGTAGGACGCCTACGACAAAAGATTGAAAATGAAGGTTTCAACATCCAAAAGAACCATGGTTATGACCTTGAACATCTCTATTCCAGAGTAAGTTTTTTAGCCATGAAGAATTTCTATCAGGCTTTGCAAATAGCTCACATAATCAATCAGATGGTTCAGGCGAGTAAAAACATTGCGACTTTGGTAAAAAAGAAATTAAAATGCACCATTAAGTATTTATGGAAACGCCTAATGAGCTTTATGTTAGAAAGAGAAATTGACCAAAAAGAACTCAAAAAACTCACTTCTAAAAGATTCCAAATAAGACTCGAATGAGCATAAGCTGGGGATGTCCTGCTCCGTGAAATCAGGAAATAACCATATTCTAAAACAAAAGACCTATCGAATAAACAAAAAAATGTGGAAGTGCTGCCTGCGGATAACAAGTTTACCCCGAGGTTAGAACTTTATATGCCAACTTTTCGCTAAATTTATCAACCAAAAGAAAAATGGTAATTGCTGAATTGCTGTCCCTTCTTGATTGTTTTGGAAAATTGGGAGAATTCCTTTTACCAATTGAATCTTCCATCTGATTAGAAGTTTGTATGCATCGTCCCAGTCTTCTAATGAGCACTCTTCAAAAGTGGCTGCTGGTGGACCACCAGCATTTATAAATACACCCGAGAGATTTGATGGAAGAGATTCTATCAAATCCTCTATAAACTCTTCGTTGTTTACATCTCCAAGGTGATAGATTACTTGATTAGGGTATTTATTAACCAATTCTGTAAAACTATACTCTGATCTGGCTGTCAATATGACTTTACTTCCATTTTTAAGAAGTTTTTTTGAAACTGCCCATCCCAAACCAGAGCTTGCCCCTGTAATAAGAAAGTGCTTTGCTTTTTTGTTATTCATAATTTTTGCTTTTTGTTAATTTAATAATAGAGTTACTTAGATAAGATTAAGAGTTCATTAATTTACCACTAATTCATGAAGGTTATCTTATTGGAAAGAAATCCACTCTTACATTG
>DATERO010000052.1:0-7189 GCA_035271465.1 Dysgonamonadaceae bacterium
CAATAAAGTGGTTTATATCGGCAATCCTGTTCATAATCCCCGCATCAGGGAGATGTATTTACGACAGGTGACGGAAAACCGGTATGTTGCTGCCTCAGGGCTTTCACGAAATACACGTATCCGGATAGAACAAACCGACTTCGATCTGGGAAAACTCAAGCAGGGAAATGCGGCTTCGGTTTCCGTGGCGATAAAGAATACCGGAGACAAACCTTTTATTATTTTCGATACAAAGGAATCTTGCGGCTGTACCGCCGCGATATACGACAAGAAACCGGTTGAACCGGGTCATTCGACGGAAATAAAGATAACATACAGGGCAGAAGATATCGGATTTTTCAACAAAACGGTTTCTGTTTTTTGCAATACGGATGCTTCTCCCCTTATCATCAGGCTGAAAGGAACAGTGGTGCAATAAAAAACCTTCGTAAAAGAAGGATTATCTTAATATTAATCATTTAAAAATTTTTCGTTATGAAGAAAAAGATTCTTTCGGGCATATTTGCCCTTGCACTCCTGATAACCGCAGGTTACGGAGTGAACAAAAGTGTGAATGACAATGCCGATCTGAATGATTTGGCATTGAGTAATGTGGAGGCGTTGGCTCAAAGTGAAGATGGAGATGGTTACGGATGTAGTGTATCAATCACATGTTTAGATGAAGCAACAATTTCATGCCATGGCAGTACATATTGTACATATGGGAGAGATACTATGGGTTCAATAGGTTATGTATGTTGCGATGGTAATTATACTTATTGTCAAGGTTAATTCGAATGGAATAAAATCATTACTTTAAAGTAAATTTGTCTAAAGTAATGATTTTATTTCAGATTTTTGATAAACAGATAAATTAAATATAAAGCGATGGAAAAAGTTGATCACAAAATAAATTTATTACTTATACCTTTCTTATTATTAAATTATTCATGTAGAGAAAATGAAGCGATAAAAAATATTGTATGCAATGTAGAGAAAAGTATTGATGTTTTGCCGGATTCTACCTTTATGTCGAATTTACGAAAAATGCAATTACACGACAATTGGATTTATTTTATAGAAGAAAACAGCCGGGAATTAATAAGGATAAATTCAAATTTAACTGAAAATATAAGAATAGGATCTTTTGGATTAGGACCAAGTGAACTTATCGATCCAAGAAATTTTTTTCTGCAAGACGACTCTGCTTTTATTGTAGACTTCGGATCTATGTCGATAAAATGTTTTACTTTGGAAAATACCTATGTAAACAATCTAAAAATTAAATTTGTTTCTGAACAAAGAATATTTGCCTACAACAATTATTTATATCTGTCTTCTTTTAATAAATCTACAAAAACAAGCCTTGTACGTTTTCCACTCACAGATCGGCATGAAGTAACGTCAAGCGAATTTTTTGGGAATTCATTTGTTTTTGATCACCCTTTTCAGAATATTATTAGAAATAAAAGGGATCTATTAAAAGGGAATGAATATTTCTATGCCGTTTCTGATAATCTTCCCATAATAGAAAAATACAATTTAAAAAATAATGATTTAATTCAGTCATATGATTATTCATTTGTTCCAGTCATAAAAAATAATATACGAATAATAGAATCCAAACAGCATAATTCGAATTCTTATACTGCTTTTATTATGGATTCATATCTATATGATGATGCTATATATCTACTTACATCACAACAAGGTGAAAATTTTAAGACGAATTTAATAGTAAAAGTCGATTTAAATCCTGATTTTAATCTAAAAGAAATTTATTTACTTCCGGGCAAAATGTACACCAGTTTTTGTGTTGATGAGAGCTATTTTTACGCTTTTAATTATGAAACATCTTCTATTGAAAAAATAAAAATGTAAAATCGATGCCTTTTTCTTGGGATGGTACACCTAAAATAATCTACAACTTAAATGATTTCGTCCACTATTTTTGTAGTTGAAAAAAAAATAGAAAAATATATGGGATTTGCGAAACTCCCGAATTCCATATCATAGCATATTCATACAGGAGAAGAGATTGAAACGAAAATAAAAAAAAAACAACATTATGAAGAATAACTTCCAAAAATCATTTATACTCCTACAAGTACTTACAGCCTTATCAGCATGCAATTCTGATAATCAAAAAGCACACATTATTACAAAATTTCCAGAAAAAAAAGAAATTGAAATTACAGCAATTGAAACAGCACCAGTAATATTGGCCCCGGAAGAAATGTTCATTATGAATGATCAAATATGGGTATTTCAAAGTAAAAAAGATACTTTGTTTGACGTGTTTGAATTACCCAATTGTAATTATTTGTTTTCTACAGGAAGAAAAGGACAGGGACCTGACGAATTCATTTTTCCGATTGGGAAAACAATACAAACCAATGATTCGGGGTTCACCATACTGGATGCAAACTTTATTAAATTTGTTAGCTGTCAATCCAATGGAGCTTTACATATAACTCATTCTATTAAAGCCTTCGACCACTTAGCAGTGAATGGATTTATCAGATTGAATGACTCTTTGGTTTGTGCATTTACAGGTTGTGGAACAGGCAGTAGTAGTAATTTTGAATATCAGATGAAGAATTTATATAGTAAAAAGGTCACAGAATTTAGTCCATATCCGAAACTTACTACAGAAGAATATCAAGGAGACCAAAGATGCCAAATATACTATAAACATTTGACAGCAAATGCAAATGAGAGAAAAATGGCTGCATTCTATAGCTTTTTTAAATATTTCCGAATTTACTCTTATGATGGGGTGTTAGAAAAAGAGGTTTTCGTTAAGATTCCTCCCTATAAATATCAATCTGAGAATGTAGAAGGCTGGACAAAGAGAAAAATATATTATGGAAGGCCGGTGGCTACCAAAAAATATATTTATGCTCCATGTATGGGAAATGAAATACAGGTGTGGGATTGGAATGGAAATCCAATTATTCGGTATTCACTAAACCAAACATTTCTTACATTTGCTGTGTCTGAGAATCGAAAAAAGATTTATTTGATTTCTGCTAAAGAAGATGATTACAATAAAATTTTTACGTTTGACATATAACATCTTAATATTTGCAAAATGAGTATAAAAAACAGAGTATATCGTTTTTTATTCAAAAATACGATACCATATAAAAAATATAATGTGAAATTTTTATTTTTGATATTCTTTACATGCGCACTAACCACCTGTAAACAAAAGACTTATAATCAACGTCTGGTTGCAGCTTTAGAATTAGCAGGGTCTAATAGATCTGAGTTAGAAAAAGTTCTGGAATATTATTCTCAAGAAAAGAGCGATTCGCTAAAGCTGAAAGCAGCGGAGTTCCTTATCTGTAATATGGATGTTCACTATTCTTACAAGAGTAAAAGTTGGGATAACTTTCAAATAGATTTAGATTCACTGTTTAAAAATGAGGACCAATCCGAAAAACTGCAGCAGGGTTTTGACGATTTATATCACAAATATTCAAACACACTAACCGCTGATCTTGAATATATTTCGGACCTGCAACACATCCGTGCAGATTTTTTAATTCAAAGTATTGATGCGGCTTTTAACAGCTGGAAGAGTCCCTACTCACGTCATCTGAGTTTTGATGATTTTTGTGAATATATTCTCCCATATCGTGCGGGGAGAGAATCATTAAGTGATTGGAGGGTAGAGTTTCAAAATAACTACATCCCTTCCGTTTATGAGCGGTTAATCAAAGAAAAAGACTCCATAACAGCTATTGACTTGTGCAATGCTATTAAAGCATATCCATACAGCAATCTTTCTACAATAGCCGGTAAATTGCCCGATTATAATGCACATACCCTTTCTATTATGCGAATAGGCAACTGTAGACAATATACCCTACAAGGAGTCTTGGCGGCTAGATACTTAGGCATTCCGGTAAGTCTGGACTTTACACCACAGTGGGCTACACGCAGTATGGGACACGAATGGAATGCACTCATAAACAATGATGGGAAACCTCTAAGTTTTGGTATTGGGGACAACTGTAATCTTGGAGAACATATTGAATTTATTCCGGATAGAATTCCTCCCAAAATATACCGTCAAACCTTTGCCAAACAGAATCAAAGTCTTGCCATGATGAAAGGTAAAGAAGAAATTCCTCAGACTTTGGCATCTCCATGTATAAAGGATGTAACAATGGATTATTATACATGTGTTGACGTGCCAATTAAATTTGACTTCAAGGCTCCAGGAGGAAATAAATTTTCATATTTGGCTGTCTTTGACAATAGTAATTGGATTCCTGTATGTTGGGCACCAATCAACCAGGGAATGTCATTATTTGAGAACCTAAATAAAAACATATTATGTTTACCTGGCTATTATTATAATAAAGAATTTATTCCCGCAGCCTCACCGATCATTATTGATCATATCGGAAATATTAAACACTTAAAAATAGACTTACAAAACAAACAGGATATGCTGTTAAGCAGGAAATATCAAAATAGTTTGGTTGAGGGGAATTGTAGGGAAATGGTTGGAGGCAAGTTTCAAGTATCAAATAATCCAAATTTTACGAATGCTGTAGATTTAGCTATCATAATGGATGAACCAGAAGCCAGTTACCAAATAGTTTATGCTCAAACAGAGAAATCTTACAAATATTTTAGATACCTCGCTCCAGCAAAATCAATAGGAACCATTTCCGAATTAGAGGTTTACGAGGTTAATTCAAGTGATAAGTTGACAGGAAAAATAATTGGAACAGAACAGAAACTCTTTGATATTTCCAAGGAGAAAGCTTTTGATGGTGACCCGCTTACCTCTTTCAGAAAGTATGGAGAATTAGGTAAAGTATGGGTAGGTCTAGAGTTTGACAGTCCCAAAAGAATAAAAAAAATCGTATACTTGCCAGGGAATGATGACAATTGTATTAGAGATGGCGAATTATATGAATTATTCTATTGGAATAATAAATGGGTTTCTTTAGGTAAACAAACAGGGTCTAGTGAAACTTATAAATTGAGATACGAAAATGTTCCCACGAATACGCTTTATCTTTTACGAAATCTGACGAAAGGGAAGGAAGAACGTATTTTTACTTATGAGAAAGGAAAGCAAATCTGGTGGTAAAATAATTTCACAGAATATTAAGCAATAATAATCATTTTGTACCAGATATAACTTTCACGAAGTCCGGAAATATAAATTATGTAATAATTAACATAATCAATATAGCAAGTTTCATTCAAAAACATGTATCAGAAAAATAAGACATATAGATCTATAGCTAGCGATATATCAATGCTATTGTTTACAGGCATAGTATTGACGAATTACCAACACGAAAAAAATCTCTCTCTTCTGAGCTTTTCCTGTTTTTCATACAAGTAGTACTCCTTTGGTTTTTCTTGAAGATTACGTACAGGTTTTTCCCGAAGTTTAAATTGTTTGTACTTGTCGGGCTGTTGGTTTGGGGAATGATTGAAGCAATTATGGGGGTTGGGGCAGTTATATAACCATTTCCCAACAAAGCACTCTTTGTTCAAAATCACAGGGTCATTTCTGAATCCCGGCCCGTACGGTGGGTTCATTGCATTAATGTGCCCTTTGGCCCTGTACTACTGGCTATTTTACAGATATAAGAACAAATTGTTCAGTTATATTTTTCTTTTTGCCGGTACTGATGAGTTCGCTCTTGTAGACCATATCATGGACGAGGGAGGAGGGAAACAAGTTCGTCTATCGCAGTAACAAGAAAGAGATAGATACCCGTTTTGCCCTTTTGGACAGGCTGATGTATCGTTTCATCAAGCTGTTTAAAAGACATGACTATGGAACTTATCAAACCTTGAAGCGTGTCTTTGATAAGCAGTTTACTGTAACTACCAACAAGACTATATTGCCCTTGGAGAATGATAAGATAAGTGCCAAGTCTGTACAATCGCCTCACGACGCCGACTCCCACTACCGTAACAAGGGTGGGAAAAAGGTAAAGGGTTATTCTGCCAACATTACTGAAACATGCGATGATGATCCAAAAGATAGCGAGGAACAGCCCGGGGATAGAGATAAAGCTGTAATAGTCAAGACTTTCTCTGACACTTATCTTACATTAGGGAACAAAAACTGTCCGATGACTTTTGCGAAGTTACGTAATTTTTCTCATCCTTACAATCGGAAGAGATACTGTTATGCTCATCCGATTGCAGATTGCCTGTATTCTGTATCTCATATTTTCTTGCTACAGCTACTCCATCAATGAAAGTCTGCATCGGTGTCTTGCCAAAACAGAACTTTCCGGAGTGTGTTCTTTTCGTGTTGTAAGAGTTCATCCATGTATCCAGGTCCGCCTGCAACTGTTCGATTGAAGTGTAGATTTTCTTTCGGAACGCAACAGCATAGAATTCGTTTTGGACGGTTTTATTGAATCGCTCACAAATACCGTTTGTCTGAGGACTTTTAGCCTTGATTTTGGTATGATCTATGTCTTCTACGGCCGGATAAAGTTCGTACTCGTGAGTTTCCCTGTTTCCGCAATATTCAGTTCCTCTGTCCGTGAGCATACGCATAAGTTTTAGATCGTGTTGTTCGAAAAAAGGAATAACCCTGTCATTAAGCATATCGGCGGCAACAAGTGCATTCTTGCGATCATACAACTTTGCAAATCCGATCTTGGAATAGGTATCGATGACGGTTTGCCGGTAGAGATTAGGATACCTTTCTTGCGTAATTCATCAGATACACGAACCTGCCCTAAGGCCGGCTTGTCAACAGCCATTTGTATAACAGCCTGCTCTATATGCTCTTCAACCCGGTTCTTTATGACAGGTTTACGACGGGATATTTCCTGCAATGCAAGTTCTCCACCTCGTTCGTACAAATCTTTGAAACGGTAAAAGCTGTCACGACTATAGCCCATGATCTTACATGCTCGTGACACGTTTCCTAATTGTTTGGATAGTTCCAACAATCCCAATTTGTTCTTGATGACTTTTTCTGATGTGGTCATAACTCAATCTGTTTTCTGTTACAAAATTATTCTTTTTATTTGTATTTGTCAGATTAAGTCTTGACTAATTCATCAACGTACCCAAAGGCGCATTGTTTTTGCTAAAGCATGAAAACGAGAAAGACCGACCCGGATCACGCCCGTTTATTTATGATAACCATGAAGTGTTGTGGCATTGAAAAATTTCCTTCCGAAGAAGGAAAAATTATTATCTT
>DATERO010000053.1:0-2443 GCA_035271465.1 Dysgonamonadaceae bacterium
TTGTGGCTGTTGATATAAATGAAGAGGCAGGAAAACAAAAAGTGCAAGAGAATCCAGATAAAATAGTTTTCTTAAAAGGAGATATCTCCAAAGAAGCTGTAGCGCATGAAGCTGTTCAATTAGCAGTTTTGAAATTTGGCAAGCTTACTGGATTGGTCAACAATGCTCACGCATCAGTTGAAAAAAGAATTTTGGATCTAACTCAAGAAGATTGGGTGTTATCATTTGGTACAGGACTTTACGCAACTCTCCAATTTATGAAAGCCGCTTATCCACAATTAAAAGAGAACAAAGGTTCTATCGTTAATTTTGGCTCGGGTGCAGCTATGAAAGGAAGTGTGGAGCAAGCTAGTTATGGTGCAGCCAAGGAAGCTATTCGTGGACTGAGCCGTGTGGCAGCCAATGAATGGGCTGTTGATGGCATTCGAGTGAATATTCTTTCTCCTCTTGCCTTGACCGAAGGTTTGGTAGAATGGAAAGAATCCAATGCAGAAGAATACCAAAAAGTGGCAGATAAGATACCAATGAATTATTTTGGTGATCCTCAAAAAGACATTGCTCCAGTTGTAGCTTTCTTATTGAGCGATGATAGTCGATATATAACAGGTCAGACGCTTATGGCTGATGGTGGAGATATTAAACTCAGATAAGTAGTAATCTTCCATTGGTTTATTAATAAACCGAGCTCTTTGATTGAACTATAGTTCATGTATAAAGCTCGGTTTTTTTGCTTTGTTGAGCATATCTATATTGTGTTTCTTTATTGTATCTTTATACTTGGAATGAAATAAGGAGTTGTCAAAAGCAATAATCTAATATCGAAAATGTTGAAAAACGAGTGAAACAGTTCATTTGACACCAATGACGTAAACATGACTTAAGTATGACGCAATCAGAAAACGTATATTTATATACTTTCGTTCTAAATTTTAAAATAGAAATAAAATGAAGAACAATGAATTAGCACAGAGATTAAAAACTCTAAGAAACAGGAAAGGATTTTCTCAGGAAGAGTTATCTGAAAAAGCAGGATTGAGTTTGCGAACAATTCAAAGAATTGAAAATGGCGAAACAGAACCCCGAGGTGATTCACTCAAAAGGCTTGCTTTGGCATTTGATGTACCCTTGGATGAAATCGTTGATTGGACTATACAAGAGGATAATGGATTTGTATCAAGTCTAAATCTATCTGCACTAAGTTTCATCATCTTTCCACTTTTAGGAATCTTAGTTCCACTAATTATATGGATTTCGAAGAAAGATAAGATTAAGAAGGTAAATGAAGTTGCAAAAAACCTCTTAAACTTTCAAATTACATGGACAATGATCTTCTTTGTTGGATTTATTGGTGTTTCACTAAACTTCTTTTCTTCTATGGATATACAAGGAGATGTCAGTCCAAGTATGATTTCTGCTCATATGACTTCCCGGTTAACGATTAATCTTGTTTTTATTGGCGCGATGTACTTATTCAATGTAGTAATGATAGTTATCAATGCTATTCGGATTAATAATGATAAAAGCACAAGATATTATCCCAAAATTGGATTCTTAAGAAAGTAAGTAAAAGAAATTTATATCCAGCACCAACTCAGTTAACTACGACCGTAACACAGCTAGTGCTTTCCTAGTATCCAAATTTCTACCGCTCGCGCGTTTTTGAATTACTATTTGCTTCGCAACATTCACCCCGTGAAATTTACTTGCTATTTCACAGGGCAAGCCGATTTCAAATTGGCGCGAGCGGGGAAGCGATTTGCCTTTTGTTACTAAGGTTTTCCTAACATTCAGTCTTAGGTTGTATTTGAAAAACATTCTTGCTTCATTATCACTTTTGCAATTCAAATTGAATTATTCTACATAAGGTTCAACTCCTATCCAAACCTTAGTAACCGTTATAAATTAAAACAACTCAAACCTTATTCCCTTATTTTAGAAACACTAGATTTGCAATAATAATATATAGGCTATCTGCATCTTTTAATAAACATGCTCTTTACTCAAAGAGATAGATGTAACCGCAGTGTTTTTCTCGAACTTTCACAAGTAAGAATATTAATAAGATTATAAGGTTTGTGTAGTATAGTTAGTCTCTGTTACTAAGATTTTTTCCTAACTCTTTTATCTTTGGGTTTATTTGACAAATATTTTTCCATTAATAGAATACTGAGCCAACCACAAAGTGGTTGAATATGAATAGCCCATGGGTTGTAAACCCGTGGTGTATAGTTCCACATAACCAATGAACCCCAAAGTGGGTTCAATTTATTTTACTTGAACCCATGTAGGGTTCATATATTCTATCATCATCTCGCCCCGCATTCCATACGGGGCTATTCACCTTTGACCCATTCTGGGTCTTTCTTATACTGCCGCAAAAATCCTTTCATTTGGTTTTCCTAAGATTGTAGAAGCCACACGATGCAATCGTGCGGCAGCGGGT
>DATERO010000054.1:0-9924 GCA_035271465.1 Dysgonamonadaceae bacterium
GGAAGAACAAAGAAAGAATCCTCGCTCTAGAAGTGCGAAGCTAAGGGTTGCGGAGAAAGTACAAGCAATATGAAATTCGACAGAATAAGAAAATCATTTGTACGTGTATTTGGTGGAGATATTCTCACAGAGAATTTCATCATCAACAATATGCGCTTTTTTATTGTGTTGTTGATTGTCATTTTCGTCTTTATCAGTCATCGTTACACTTACTTGCAAAAAATGTCAGAGATTGAAAAGTTGCAACGTGAGTTGAAAGATGCAAAGTATGAATCGCTTACTATTTCTTCAAATTTGACAGAAGCAAGCAGACAAACTGAAATAGAAAAACTAATTGCGATATATGGTTTAGAAATAAAGATATCAAACGAACCCATTTATTATATAAAAAAGTGAGGAGGATGATATTATGCGTAAAGATATAAATACCAAAAAAAATATTTTGAACCGCTACGGTTTCGTAGTGGCTTTGATGCTCGTATTTGCAGTCCTAATTGTATTCTCAGCTGGCAAAATTGTTTTTACCCCTGAGGGTAAAAAATGGCGCGAGGTGGGAGAAAAAGAAACCGTTATTCGTGATAGGGTCATTCTTCCCACACGGGGAAATATTTTTACTCACGATGGCAAGCTGCTTGCTTCAAGTGAACCGCTTTATGGTATCTATATCGACTTTTGGGCTGATGGTCTTCATAAAGACTCGCTTATAAAATATGCTGAACCATTATCCAAAGGACTGTCTAGCATGTTCGGAGATAGAACGGCTGGACAATACCGATCAATACTGCTTAATGGATATAAACAAAGAGAGAATGAACAGCAGCAGATAGAATCCAACAAAGCAAAAGGGATTGACAAGAGGGTAAGAACTCCTTCACGCTATGTTCGCTTAGTAAAGCGAGATATCTCTTATGTAGAACTCAAAGAGATTAGAAAACTTCCTTTTCTCAATCAGCGTTCCAATCGAAGTGGAATGATAGCTGAAGAGAAAAACTCTCGCAAAAAACCATTTGGCTCATTAGCTACTCGCACAGTTGGGAGTATATATAAAGATATGAGTATGGGTGGAGCAAGTGGACTAGAACTGAAATTCGATTCTCTGCTACGTGGTGTCCCCGGTGTTAAGAATAGACAGAAAATCCAAGGTAAATGGATGGATGTTGTGGAAATTCCTGCAGAAGATGGATACGATATTGTAACCACAATCGATGCTGACATACAAGATATATCAGAAAGAGCTCTTCGCAACAAGCTTGTTGAAATAGATGCAGAGTCGGGTTGTGCCGTGATTATGGAGGTGAAGACAGGTGAAATAAAAGGAATTGTAAACCTAGATAGAATACGTACAGGCGTATATGCCGAGGGCAATCCCAATGTGTTTTCTTATATGAACGAGCCAGGTTCTACTTTCAAAACTGTGACAGTTCTTGCTGCACTAGAAGATGGAGCTATTACTCCTACTGATTCATTTCATGTTGGTAATGGGTTGTACACTTATAATCGTAGGGTTGTCCGAGATCACTATTGGACACGCGGTGAGGATAGGGGCTACATGACAGTGAAAGAGGGTATGGAAGTTTCCTCCAATGTGGTGATGACAAAAATCGCCATAAAAGCATATCAAGATAATCCCGAAAAGTTTATACAACGTATCGATAAAATGGGCTTGACCAAATCTTTGCAATGGGACGTACCCTTGAGTGGAATTGAAGGCACATCTCAGATACGTCACCCCAATGATAAGGCAAACCCATGGTCTAAAACTACTTTGGCATGGATGTCATTTGGATATGAGTCACAAGTGCCACCAATATACTTGCTCATGTTTTACAATGCCTTGGCTAACCAGGGCAAGATGATAAAACCTTTTATAGCAAAGGAGCTGTACAAAGATGGTAAGCTTAGAAAACGATTTGAACCCGAAGTTGTCAATCCATCCATAGCATCTAAAACTTCAATTGAAATGGTTCACGATATGTTACTGGGTGTAATTGAAAATGGAACTGCTAAGGTTGTTAAGTCTGACTTTTTCCCAATTGCCGGTAAAACCGGCACTGCACAAATTGCCTCTGGCGGTGGATACAGCGGACACTTTGTTTCGTTCTGCGGATACTTCCCAGCAGACGATCCAAAATATACAATCTTCGTCGGCATTCGTAAACCAAAAGGAATACCCTCAGGTGGTGGAATGGCGGGTATGGTTTTCAAAAATATTGCAGAACAGACCTACGTTAGGAATACTCGATTAACAACAGAGGATTGTCGCTTGGACTCAACACTATCAAAACTCCCACCAATAAAGAATGGACTTTGGGCAAAGAATCAACTCGTGCTAAAAGAATTGGGTTACACCCCAAAAGCACCGGACAAAAAAGTAGAATGGGTACAAATAAAGAACGATAGCAATAGTTACAATCCACAAACATTGGAGCTGATAGAAAACTTAGTGCCTAATGTAAAAGGAATGGGTGCTCGCGATGCATTGTACCTATTAGAGAAATCAGGATTACGAGTAAACATGACTGGAGCAGGTAGGGTGGTTTCACAATCAGTCGGACCTGGTAGAAAAATAGTGAAAGGCTCAACAGTTGGACTGGTATTACAATAAAAATAAAGCAGAATCATGGAATTGAATCAACTTCTTCTGAACACAAAGATTATCTCCGTGCACGGAGATACGAATATTGATGTAAAAGAGATTTGCTCCGACTCTCGACAAGTAGAGCCGGGATTTTTATTCGTTGCTGTTGCAGGCATTTGCACAGATGGACACGATTATATATCCAAAGCCATCGAGAAAGGTGCTACAGTTGTTGTTTATGACAAAGCAATGATTGAGGAGTATTTCTCACGAGTAACATACATCCAAGTTGAGGATAGCGCCAAAGCTCTTGCTGAAATCGCAGCTGCTTGGTACGATTATCCTTCCAAACAATTGCAATTGGTAGGCATTACTGGTACTAACGGCAAAACCACAGTTGCCACACTTCTATATAATACAGTGCGAAAATTGGGCTTTGCAGCTGGGTTATTGTCCACTGTTTGCAACTATGTGAACGATGAGGCATATCCAACTTCGCTCACAACATTGGATGCTATATCACTTAATAGATATTTACGCAAAATGGTAGATGCTGGTTGCGAATATGCTTTTATGGAGGTGAGTTCGCATGCCATTCATCAGCAGCGCACACATTTTTTGGAGTTTGTGGGTGGGGTTTTTACCAATTTGACACAAGATCATTTGGACTATCACAAAAATATGCTCGATTACTTGAACGTGAAGAAGCAATTTTTTGATAATCTTCCCAAATCGGCATTTGCTCTTACCAATGTGGATGATAAAAACGGCAGAGTGATGCTGCAAAACACCAAAGCTTCACAATATACATACTCCGTGAAGAAACTGGGTGACTACAAAGCTCGCATTTTTGAAAAGCATTTTGATGGAACCGACATAGAGATAAACGATAAGGAGTTGACCGTTCAATTTGTAGGTGTATTTAATGTATATAACCTATTGGCGGTTTACGGAACAGCTTTACTTTTAGGCTTGCCAGCCGATGAGGTCTTAGTTACCCTAAGTGCATTGCAACCAGTAGCGGGACGCTTCCAAACCATACGTTCATCTAATGATGTTACTGCGATTGTTGATTATGCGCACACTCCTGATGCATTGATAAATGTGCTTGAAGCTATTCATCAAGTGTTGAATAATAAGGGAGAAATCATTACTGTGGTGGGTTGTGGTGGAAATAGAGATAAAACAAAGCGTCCCATCATGGCGCGCGAGTCAGTGGAAAGAAGCGATAGGGTAATTTTGACATCCGACAATCCTCGTTTCGAAGAGCCACAGGATATTTTGAACGATATGCTTACAGGTTTAACCCATCAACAACAGCAACAGACAATAAATATCCTTGATCGCAGAGAGGCAATAAAGACTGCCATCAACTTGGCAAAGCCTGGTGATGTTGTGCTGATTGCGGGCAAAGGACATGAGACATATCAAGATATAAAGGGCGTGAAACATCATTTTGACGATAGTGAGGTGGTGGGAGAGTGTTTTGAGGTGTGAGATGTGGGGTGTGAGTTCTGTGGTATGGGGTATGGGAAATGCGGTCTGGGATATGAGTTATGGGTTTTGAGATAAGCGTGATGTTGAATTAGTACATAAAAAGATAAAAATGGTATGGGGTATAGGAAATTTCAGATGTATTAATTAAAGACATTGTATAATGATTGCGACCTATTAGATGAAAATTCAATAAATATATTTAGGATGTAGAATCAACTTGGAAATATAATCCAACCAAATATTAAGAAGATATGAAAAATTATAAAGACCTGCACGGAGACCCAATATTCACACCACAGATTCATGGTGTTAGTGACCTCATGCCCCATACCTCACAAAACCCACACCTCATATCCCACAACCCATACCTCATATCCCATAACCCATACCCCATATCCCACAACCCATACCCCATAACACATAACTCATAAATCATGTTGTACTATCTTTTTCAATATCTAAACAAACTTGACTTCCCTGGAGCGGGAATGATGCAATATGTGTCGTTCCGCTCGTCTATGGCATTGGTGTTTTCATTGTTTATATCTACCATCATTGGTAGGCGAATCATACAAAAGTTGCAAGTATATCAAATAGGTGAAACTATTCGCAACCTTGACCTCGAAGGGCAATACAGTAAAAGGGGAACGCCAACTATGGGTGGCATCATTATCATCATTGCCATTCTTATCCCCATTCTTTTGTTTGGAAGATTGGACAATGTCTATATAATTTTGATGATTGTCAGCACAATTTGGTTGGGGATATTGGGTTTTTCGGATGATTACATCAAGGTGTTTAGGAAAGATAAGGAGGGACTGAAAGGTAAGTTCAAAATTATTGCTCAACTTGGTTTGGGTTTGATTGTGGGTATGACAATGTATATGAGCGACGACATTGTGGTGCGCGAAAACATTGAAACTCGCGTTGGCGACAACATTGAAATGGTGACTCATGCCAAAAATAATGTAAAGACTACCCAAACCACCATACCGTTTGTAAAGAACAACAACTTCGATTACAAAAAGCTGGTCTCTTTCATGGGTGACAATGCAGACAAAGCCGTCTGGATAGTAATAGTGTTGGTTATTGTTGTGATTGTCACAGCAGTTTCCAACAGTGCCAATCTCACCGATGGGCTAGATGGCCTTGCGGCCGGAAGCTCCTCAATTATTGGTGTTGTGCTGGGGATATTGGCATATGTTTCGGGTCACGTCGAGTTTGCTTCGTACCTCAATATTATGTTTATCCCCGGTAGTCAAGAACTCATGGTGTTTGCTGCCGCATTTGTGGGTGCAACGGTTGGGTTTTTGTGGTACAACTCGTATCCCGCACAAGTATTTATGGGCGATACGGGTAGTTTGACACTGGGCGGTATCATTGGTGTGTTTGCAGTGCTCATTCACAAAGAACTTTTGCTCCCCATTTTGTGTGGAGTGTTCTTCATCGAGAGTTTATCGGTAATTATTCAAGTGTTTTATTTCAAGTTTACCAAAAAGAAATACGGTGTTGGCAAACGTGTATTCAAGATGACTCCGTTGCACCACCATTTTCAGAAAGTGGGCGATGGAAGCATCAACGCAATCATTCAGAAACCCATCATTCCAATACCCGAATCAAAAATAGTGGTTCGCTTTTGGTTAATAGGTGTCATTTTGGCAGTATTGGCATTGGCAACTTTAAAAATGAGATAGATAGAAATGAGTGAAAAGTTAGAACATACAAAACTTGTCGTATTAGGCGGAGGCCTTAGCGGTGTGGGTGCAGCAATTCTTGCCAAAGCAAAAGGATTGGATGTATTTCTGTCTGACAAAGATATACTCTCGCCCAATTCGCGCGATGCATTATTGTCGCACAACATCCTTTTTGAAGAAGGAGGACACACAAACGAAACAATATTGCAAGCAACCGAAGTGGTGAAAAGCCCAGGCATACCCGATACTGCTCCGATTATTGTAGAATTGAAGCAAAAGGGCATCCCCATAATATCTGAAATAGAATTTGCAGCACGATACACACATGCTAAAACCATTTGTGTGACTGGTAGCAATGGTAAAACTACTACTTGTACTTTAATTCACCACATTTTGAAATCGGCAGGACTCAATGTGGGTCTTGCGGGAAATGTGGGCACAAGTTTTGCCCAACAAGTGGCTGAAGAGCAATACGATTACTACGTGTTGGAGTTAAGCAGCTTTCAGCTCGAGGGCATGAAAGAGTTTAAGGCCGACTATGCAGTGATGCTAAACATCACGCCCGACCATATGGACCGCTATTCGCACCAAATTCAGAACTATGTGGATGCAAAAATGCGCATTCTCAACAATCAAACCGAAGAAGATACACTTATCTATTGGTCGAATGACCCTCTAATTTCACGAGAAATAGAGCGGCTGAAACCTCATTCAAAACTTATTCCTTTTGCACAAGCAAAAGCCGAGGGGATTTGTGCTTATCAGGAAGATGCTCACATATATATTCATGCCAATAATACAAAATTTAGAATGAAACAAGATCAATTGGCCCTTCAGGGCACACATAATTTATACAACTCATTGGCAGCAGGATTGGTGTCTAAACTTTTGGACATAAGCGACGATACGTTGCGCCAATCGCTCACCGATTTCAAAGGTGTGCCTCATAGGTTGGAGAAAGTGGCAACTGTTCGTGGTGTTTTGTACGTAAACGATTCGAAGGCAACCAACGTAAATTCGTGTTGGTATGCACTGCAAAGCATAAAGTCGAAAGTTGTGCTCATTTTGGGCGGCACAGACAAGGGTAATGACTACTCCGAGATAGAAGAATTGGTGAAAGAAAAGGCGCGTGCACTCATTTTTTTGGGTGCTGACAATAGTGCTTTACACAAATACTTCGACGGCAAGGTTTCGCTCCTTTATGATGTATCTTCTATGGAAGATGCTGTGGAACTATCTTACGAACTGGCCGAGAAAGGCGATACTGTTTTGCTTTCGCCCGCTTGTGCAAGCTTCGATTTGTTTAGAAATTATGAGGATAGGGGGGAGCAGTTTAAGGAGTCGGTTAGAAGATTGTAATAATGCTCGCAACGATTCACAGTTTTTAAAATTAAATTCACAGTAGAGACAGGGCATGCCCTGTCTCTACAAGACATTTTTCAAAATTCACCAAATATATTTGAAGATGAAACATTATAATACTGAGATTCCCACATCTCCAACCCCCGACCTCACCCCCGACTCCGGCTTCTTCTCCAAAATATTCAAAGGAGACAAAGTCATTTGGTCCGTATTCATTGCCCTGTGCGTAATTTCGCTGGTAGAAGTCTTCAGCGCCACCAGCACCATTGTATATCGCCAACAAAATCATTGGGGACCCATCCTTCGTCATGCCACCTTCTTGCTGGGTGGGATAGGGGTCATTCTATTTATTCACAATGTACCCTATCGCTACTTCTCGTCGCTCATATTTGTGCTGTTGGGATCAATTGTTTTGCTGCTGCTCACCCCTTATTTGGGAACAACTATCAATGGTGCCGAACGCTGGATCAGCATTATGGGCATAACAATACAACCTTCCGAAATTGCCAAAATATCACTGATGGGAACGGTAGCTTTTCTGCTTAGCAAGCAGAACAAGATGAACGAACATACCCTCTTTAAGTGGATGATAGGGCTGATGACGGCAGTTTGTCTCATCATCGCTATGGACAACCTTTCTACAGCCATGCTTCTGTTTATTGTTTGTTTTGTGTTGATGTATATTGGCAACGTAAAGCTTATGCGTTTATTAAAAGTAGCACTTATTGGAATAGGTGCATTGGTTTTTGCGGTGCTGATTCTCAAAATTATTCCAACTACGTGGACAGAAAGCGGCCCTTTGAGCCGAGCATCTACATGGCAAGCTCGCATTGACCGTTTTGGCAATAGTCCCGACAAAGACGAAGCGTCTTACTATCAAATAACCGACGACAATTATCAAGTGGCACACTCCAAAATTGCCATTGCCAATGGCGGAGTCTTCGGCAAGTTTCCCGGCAATAGCAAAGAGCGCGACTTTTTGCCCCAAGCCTATTCCGATTTCATCTACAGTATCATTCTCGAGGAGCTAGGATTGGTGGGAGGCATCTTTGTGCTGCTGCTCTACATCATCATCCTGTGGAGGTCGGGCATCATAGCCCGTAAAACCGAAAAACTGTTTCCTAAATACCTCATTATTGGCTCAGCCCTCATGCTATCCATGCAGGCGTTCGTCAATATGGCTGTGGCCGTACACCTTATTCCCGTCACAGGGCAACCCTTGCCACTGATTAGTCGTGGGGGAACATCTACATTGATAACTTGTGCCTATTTTGGCATCATCCTCAGTGCCGACCGCTTCGGAATTGGCAAAAAACGAGAAACGATGGGTCAGGAAGTTGACGTGATGAACATTGACGCATATCAAGATGTGGATGCTGATGCAAATGATAGTGAGGAAATCTTGAAAGAAGCTGTTATAAATGAAGAATATGCTGAAGAAATAGACTTTGAGGTGGTGAAGGCGTAGAAGTTAGGTCGATGGATTGACAGTTTGTAAGGTATTATTGACAAAAAGTGTACAAAATGACAGATATGTGCCCTCAAGCGCGTTAATAAGTACTCATGTGATTTCACATGACCCCTCAAGCGCGTTAATAAGTACTCATGTGATTTCACATGACCCCTCAAACGCGCGAATAAGTACTCATGTGATTTCACATGACCCCTCAAACGCATGAATAAGTACCCATGTGATTTCACATGACCCCTTAAATGCGTAAATATGCACCCATGTAATCCAACATGACCACTTATTTACCTGAAGAAGCACTTTTGTAAAACAACATTACTACTATCTCAAAAAAAGCAACAACATTTTTTTTGAACATTAATACAATTGCATTAGATGTTTGTATATATTTGTAATACGAAATAATTAAGCACTTAACAATCTAACGGACACATGACTCAGCAATCCAAATTAACACTAAATATGAACTTCTAACCTGTAAAACACAGTGCACTTATAAAAAAGTATTTATGAAAATAACGTATTCTAACATTGATAGACTAACTCGTTGGGAATTGCACAATCTCCTGACAGACGTTTTGATCTATGCCGACTCTCATACAGATGAGATGCCGGAGTTGTACACCAACAAACTTGCTGAACTTGACACAGCATATAAACTTTATGACGATGCGTTGGTACAAGAAGAAAAAGCATCGACCAAATCTTTACTTGCAGCTGAAGATGCGCGCGATCATGCGGTAAGAAAAATCTATAATCTGATAAAAGAGTATGCAGATTTTCCGTATGAACAAGATAAGGAAGATGCTGCCAAACATCTGTTGAGAGTCTTCAAACCCTATGGGACAGGCAGTTCAATTGCTGGTATGGGTCAAGATCCAGAAACAAGCGTGTTGAACAACTTGTTTCAAGACATTGAGAAAAGTGAAGAGACAGAAACCTGCTTTGTAACATTGAATTTGATGTATGTTTTAAATGAATTAAGACATTCTAATTCAATTTTCGCTTCGCTGCAACGCAATCGAGATGTTTCTCAAGCTCAATTTGTAGCTGGTATAGTTAAAACTACACGCATCGATGTTCAGAACGAATTCGTATCGTTTGGAGGCGTAGTCAATGCTTTGGCCATTGTAGAAGGGGAAGAAAAATATACCACATTGAAACTAACTGTCAACTCTATGATAAAAAAGTATGTGGATAAGGTGAAGAAACGCACCAAAAAGAAAGAAGAGGAGACAGAACCAGAAGTAATAGAATAAACAAACAATAATAATTAATCCGCACTCGTTTTTTACAGAGCTGAAGTTAGTAAGGGGCGATAA
>DATERO010000055.1:0-2507 GCA_035271465.1 Dysgonamonadaceae bacterium
CTACCAGCTTGTCGCTCTCATCAAAAGCAAAAACAGAAAGAGTAGGAACATTGCCAATAAACGTTGAATCTGTATCACAAGGGGTCATTGAATAAAACTTCACATATACACCCTGGGGGCAATCCGATAGATTCTCATAAATCAGGGAGTCGCACCCTCCCCAAATTACCCCCAGAATGGATAGATATATCCATATCCTTATTTTTAAATTCTTTATTTGCTGCATTGTTGCTCTAAAATTAAAATTTGCTTCTTTTGTTTTATTAGAAAAAATTCCAGGGGAGCGAGGGAGATCCTTGCTTCCCTGGAATATTTATAGTTTAGCTTGTTCTATAATTGTTTCAACAATTAATAGTCGTTACCAAGCTCAATCTCATACGAATGAATTCCCCAAGGAACAACAGTAATCTGAACTGACAGATACGTATCTTCTGTTTGTAATGGATCTTCAGGCTTGATTGGGTTTATTGGGTTTTCAGGAAAGTTACTATTAGGATCATCCGGATTCAACGGATTGTTTGGAAGACCAATTTGTTTGAACCCAGTAATATGTGCATGATACACCTGATTGCGTACAGTTGGTGACATAGTTGCCTTTTTATCAGGAGTTCCAGGAATAACATCAGGATTCAACCAAAGCACATACTTCATGATTGCACCACCATCAGTTGTATTTCCATCACCTTTATAGTGTGTCGCTTTCTGACCTTCTGCTTCTGCCAATGCTCTTGTTTTGTAAAACCGTCCATCTTTCATACCTAAAAACACATCTGTACCTGGCGAATAAGTATCAGCATACACGTCAGGCCAAAACGTCGCAATAATCTCAAAATAGGTAGTATTACCTTTCCTGTAGTTATTAAATTCGTCAGTAACTTCGTGAGTAACAGGAAGAACAAATTTGCTGGCTTTTTTTTCTAATTTAAATGTAGCTTCAAGTTCAGTTATATCTCCAATCAAAACATCTGAAGATATCTCCAATCCTGTATTGTCAAACAGATTTGGATTCCATGTAACAGATGTACTTGGTACATGAGAATAAACTGGATCAGGAGTTACGTAATTATCTCTTTTAATCATATAAAACTGATTATTGCTTTGCCCAACTACATATTTAAGATCTATAATTTTTATATTTGCTGATGGGACACCATGTGCATCTTTCATCTGGAATTCTATTGGAGCACTAACTGTTGGTCGGCTATTAATGGTAACAATAGCTCTTGATACAACACGCTCCACTTCAACCATAAAGGTGTTATTCCCACTACCAGTCATAGCTTCGCTTTCCGTAACACCAGCTTTTACTGTCATCTCGGCTGGAGCTACTGTATTGGTCATCATGATAACATCATTAGTTCCGTTATTGCTTGCCAAATCACTTGCGTTTTTTACAACTGCTGTTTCATATACTCCAGCAAAATCACCTGGTGCAGTTCCTTCTAAAGTAGTTAAAACACCACTGTTGCCATTCAATACCACATAAGCTTTCACTTTATGCCCTTCTGTTGCTTTTAATGCAAGCTTAGGAAATAGAATACCCTGTGAATCTATACCATCAAAGCTGTCTTTTGTGAAGGATTCAAAATCAATACTTTCCGATCCAGATGTTTCATTCACCAAGAAAACAGTAATATCATTAATTGCATCAATACCTTCCCAAGTGCCTTTATCATTATAGTCTCCCGGTAATCCAGCCCTTGTTGATGGACCTTTTGGCAATTTAATTGAAATACTCGCATAAGTATTGCCTTTCGCAGCATTCGCATCTGGTGCATCAGGCAAATTGTCATCGTTACTACAAGATACCATGCCTATGGCGATAGCTGTCATTAATAATAGTTTTGTAATTTTTTTCATGTTTGAAAATTTTTTGAAATTGAATTTTGAAATTTGTTATTGTTATTAATTTGAATATATAGTGTCTCTAATCAAAGAGGTATTTATTTTTTATGGATTGGAAGTGAAGCATCGGTTTAATTTTTAGCAGATTCTTCACTCCGTTCAGAATGGCACTTGTTTTTTAAATCAGATTCCTCGCCTTGCTCGGAATGCCATTAATATTATAATTTTTCCATATAAGCTTTCAGTTTTTCCAGGTTACTTATACCATCGGCATCGCTTGCTGCTGCGGCATCGCCGAACAGCTTCAATGCTTTCTCCAAATCGCCTTTCAGCGCATAAGCTACTCCCATATTGTTCCATGCTTTGGGATTGTTATCCAATTTATGCATTTGGTTGATAGCGCGGTCAAAGTCATTATTCTCGATATCTGCTGCAGCGCTGTTCATGATAGCAATTTCGCTATCGGGATACATGCGCACTGCAATATCGAACACCTCTTTAAACTGGGGTGTGTCTGCTCCATAACTATGGGCTACCATATACATTTCATTTAGGCTTAGCAATTTTGGGTTAGTTTTAATAATCACTTTTGCCTCTTCCACATCAAATGAGCGCACTACGTAAGCAATGGTATATTCTGTGCGGCGAAGAGGTGGATAGAA
>DATERO010000056.1:0-9695 GCA_035271465.1 Dysgonamonadaceae bacterium
GCATATTGCTAAAGAGATAAAACAACGCATATTTGAAGAGACCAGACTTACAGCCTCTGCAGGTGTTTCTTACAATAAGTTTTTGGCGAAGATTGCTTCTGATTATAATAAGCCCAATGGATTATATGTGATTACTCCACAAAAAGGCGAATCATTTATTGAAGAGCTTAGTATAAATAAGTTCTTTGGAGTGGGACGTGTCACAGCTGCCAAAATGAATGAGTTGGGAATATATAATGGTGCAGATCTTAAAAAGTGGAGTGAGATTGATTTGGCACATCACTTCGGTAAAGCTGGCTTAGCATACTATCAATATGCACGAGGATTGGATAACCGTGAAGTAGAAGCAGAACGCATTCGTAAATCATTGGGTTCTGAAGAAACTTTTCTAGAAGACATATCAGATTTAGACGAAATTGAAAAAGAATTGGATCTAATTTCTCAAGAGGTTGCAAGAAGAGCAGAAAAGAGAGACTTTAAAGCCAAAACATTGACATTAAAGGTGAAGTATGCTGACTTCACTATTGTTACGCGGAGCATTACGCTCAATTACTTTATTGAATCGGGAAGGGAAATGCTCACTATTGCTATGGAGCTATTGTCTCGTGTTGATGATATTGAATTAAAGAAAGTGCGTCTGCTGGGCTTGACACTTAAAAATCCTGATGCTGAAGAAGAAGAACTTCACGGCCATCCTATTCAGTTGGAGATAGACTTTGATAATCCTGTGAATCCTACATCTATATTAAGAGGGAGCCCGTCGTAGGTTTCGTCCCTCCCTCTCACATCATTTTCAAGAAGAGGCAATTGCATAGTTTTGGACGAAATGACAACTGTCTTTTCACTCCTTCAATACCACACGAAATTATTTAAGCTCGAAACTTCTTACAAAAGTCCAATCCGAAATTATTCTTCCCCACTTGACCTCCTTTTCTTTCAAAACAAAATTATTTATGCTCACCGGATTTCAAAATTGCTCAATCCGAAATTATTTATGCTCAAAGGAGCTTCGGAAAGTGCAAAACGGATTGATTTGCGCTTTCAGGAGCTCCGTTTTGTTCGGTTCAAAAAAAATAATGCTTTAAGGAGCTCCCGAAACCGATATTTATTAAGATTTGCGCTTTCAGGAACTCCTGAAAGCGATATTCAAACTGTTTTGCACAAAAAGGAGCTCCCGAAACCGATATTTTATTTGTTTTGCACAAAAAGGAACTCCTGAAACCATTTTTCAATTTGTTTTGAACAAAAAGGAGCTCCTGAAACTGATATTCAGAATGGTTTGCACTTTCAGGAGCTCCTTTCATCATAAAACAAAATGTTTTGCACAAAAAGGAGCGTCGGAAACCGATATTCACTTCTGATTTGCACTTTCAGGAGTTCCTGAAACCGATATTTGATTTTGATTTGCACTTTCAGGAGTTCCTGAAACTGATATTTGATTTTGATTTGCACTTTCAGGAGTTCCTGAAACTGATATTCATTTTTTTTCACCTGCTTTCGAACAGTTTCGAAACTGCAAAGGAGAGTTTCCTCCCGCTTTATTATGCGTTCGAAACCAGAAGAGAGATTTCTAGTTGTATCTATTTTGACAATTATTCATGAGCTTTAATCTCATCAATATGTTAAAAGGGGATTGAGGAATCTAGTTTTTCTGAATTAAGGTAATAAGGTTTGAACTGCGATAATTAAAACAGGTTACTAAGGTTCGGAAAAGGATTAAACCTTACGTGGAATGATTCAATTTGAAATGCAAAAATGAAATAGAAGCAAAAGTAATTAACAAATAAACCTAAAGATAAAAAAGTTAGAATAAAACCTTAGTAACAGAGACTAGCTATACTTCACAAACATTATAACCTTATTAATATTCTTGTTTGTGAAAGTTCGAGAAAAAATACTGCGGGTACACCTAGGTATTAGGCTAAAAACACATAGTCTAGCGTGTGCTCCCCTTTAAAAAAGGGGAGCTCGAAGATATCTGGATAGATACTCTGATTCACAAGCAGCCTTTCGAAAAAAACCAGATGGTTTTATTTTTACACTTTGCTAATTGTAGAGCGATCTAGATGCTTACCTTGAATCCCTGCAAATTTTGATTGAATGATTGCCATATCTGCTTCCACTTCACCCGTTGGATAAAATGTGTCCAAAAAAGAAACTGTTTTTCTTGCATAATCTAACCCAACCAATACAATCGGAACATTTGCTTTCAATGAAATAAAATAGAAGCCTTTTTTCCACTCTTTCACGCGTTTGCGCGTGCCTTCAGGTGTTATGGCAAGTTGAAATTTATCTCTTTTTTTAAATTCTGCTGCTAAAGTGTCAGTTACTGATGTTTTTCTTTTTCTATCTACAGGAATCCCTCCTATACTATTAAAGAAAATATTAAACGGGAAAACAAACCAACTCTTCTTTATTAAAAAATTAGCAGTTCGGCCAATGGATGTATAGGCAAGCTTCCCTATTATGAAATCGAAGTTGCTTGTATGTGGAGCTACTGCGATAACACATTTTGGAGTTTCTGGTATAATGTTTGTTACTTTCCACCCCATAAGTTTAAGTACAAACTGACTTAGTTTTTTTTTCATTTAATATATTGTATTGTTAGCTGGCTTAGCTTTACTTTTGTTCATTTTTCTTTTGCTCTAACTCATCAACGGCTTTTTCCCACTCTTTCATAGATGAAATAATACTTTCTTCCGCCTCCAAATGTTTTTGATATAATGTTGGGTCTGCAGCTCCTTCAGGAGTAGATAGCTTAGTTTCAATTTCCTTGGTTTTCAATTCCCACTTATGCACATCTTTCTCTAAGACCTCGATTTCTCTTTCCAATCTCCGGATAATTCGATTGTACTCTTTTTGTTCTTCATATGAGAGTTTGCTTTCTGAAATAGTCTCTTTGTTATTCTCATCTGCACTGTTTTCATGATTTTTAGATAACTCTAATTGCTGCAGACTTTCCATATTCTTTTTAGTGAGGAACTCATATATACCTCCTAAATGTTCAACTACCTTGCCTCCACCAAATTCATATATTTTGGTTACTAAGCCTTCTAAGAAGTCACGGTCGTGAGATACAATGATTGCAGTTCCATCAAACTCGTTTATGGCTTGCTTCAGCACATCTTTTGATGCCATATCTAAGTGATTGGTGGGCTCGTCAAGAATGAGCAAGTTTACAGGCTCAAGCAATAAACGAATCATAGCCAGTCGGCTTCTTTCTCCTCCAGAAAGCACTCTTACATGTTTATCAGAAGCTTCTCCTCCAAACATAAATGCACCTAATATGCTGCGAATCTTTGTGCGAACGTCACCAGTTGCAACATAGTCGATGGTTTCAAATACTGTCTTTGAATCATCTAACAATTGTGCCTGGTTTTGAGCAAAATAGCCAATCTTTACATTGTGTCCCAATTTCAACTTGCCAGAATAATCAATCTCGTCCATGATACATTTGACAAGTGTTGATTTACCTTCACCGTTCTTTCCTACAAAAGCAATTTTATCGCCACGATTGATGGTAAATGTAACATCAGAAATTACGGTGTGATCTCCATATTTCTTCCCAACATTTTCCATGATTACTGGGTATGAGCCTGATCGTGGTGCAGGAGGAAACTTTAAGCTTAATTGAGATGTGTCAATTTCATCAACCTCTATTCGCTGTAACTTGTCTAATTGTTTTATGCGCGATTGTACCTGTATCGCCTTTGAAGCTTGATATCGAAAACGATCGATAAATGCCTCTATGTCTCCTATTTGTTTTTGTTGGTTTTCGTATGCACGCATTTGTTGTTCCCGTCGCTCTTCACGTAAAACAACATATTGCGTGTAATTGACTTTATAGTCATTTATTTGTCCCAGTGATATCTCGATGGTTCTATTAGTGACTGCATCTAAAAAGGCTCTGTCGTGAGAAACAAGCATTACTGCATTTACACTGTTGGCTAAAAAGGTTTCTAACCATTGTATAGATTCAATATCAAGATGATTAGTAGGCTCATCCAATAATAGCACATCGGGAGCTTGTAACAATATTTTTGCCAACTCAATACGCATGCGCCAACCACCACTAAACTCGCTTGTAGGTCGGTCAAAATCAGTTCTTAAGAAACCGAGTCCAATAAGAGTCTTCTCTATTTCGGCTTCAAAATTACTGACGCCACTCATTATCAATTGTTCTTGCAACACAGCCGAACGATCAATCAAATCGAGGTAATCTTGAGATTCAAAATCGGTACGATCAGCCATTTCTTGATGCATTTCATCCAACTTATGTTGCATATTTGTGAAATGTGCAAAAGCCATGCTCGCTTCATCTTTGACGGTTCGGGTATTATCCAATGTCATTTGCTGAGGCAAATAGCCAATTGTAACCTCTTTTGGATAAGATATTGCCCCACCGGTGGGTTTTTGTAATCCTGCTATTATCTTCAAAAGAGTTGATTTACCTGCACCATTTCTTCCTACAAGAGCAATCCTCTCGTTTTTATTCAAAACAAACGATACTTTATCAAACAGGGTGAAGCCACCGAACTCTACATTTAAACTTTCTATTGATACCACACACTAAAATTTTTTACAAAGAAACTTCATTCAACCTGATAATAAAAATGTTTTTTCAAAAAGCATACCTATTCAAAGTAGTTATTTTATGATGGTATGATATAATTTATATCTTTGTAAAAACATTAAACATTATTTTTGATATGAACGCTAATTTATTTCGATTTTTGGTTATTATTATTGTTTCAATATTTGCTTTTGCAAGTTGTAATACGAAAGCTCAGACTAACGATGAGTCTTTAGAGTGGCAATCTTTATTAAGTGACAACAATCTTGATGATTGGACTGTGAAAATAAGGGGCTATGAAGTAAATGACAATTATGCCAATACTTTCCGTATTGAAGATGGAGTGTTGAAAGTTCGTTATGATGAGGGGTATGATACTTTTGATGACCGGTTTGGACATATTTTCTATAAAGATACGTTCTCACATTATTTGCTAAGGTTAGAGTATCGATTTGTAGGCGAGCAATGTTTAGGGGCACCTAGTTGGGCATATCGTAACTCGGGAATAATGTTTCATGGTCAATCTCCAGAGAGTATGACTTTAGATCAAGATTTTCCAGCTTCAATCGAGTATCAATTATTGGGTAGTGACTCAACTCGTCAACAAGTGACGGGCAGTGTCTGCACACCCGGAACAAACATTGTGATTAATGGAGAACTTATTTTAGACCATTGTATTCAATCACAATCTAAGAATTATATGGATGATCAGTGGGTCACAGCAGAGGTGGAGGTTAGAGGCAATGAAATAATAAAGCACATTATTAATGGTGATACCTTAATGGTATATAGTCAACCTCAACTAGATGATAGAGAAGATTACTATGAGAAACTAGTAGCTTTAAATAATGGAACACCACAATTATCTAGTGGCACAATTTCACTGCAAAGCGAAGGACATCCTTGCGATTTTAGGAATGTTGAGATAAAAGTGTTAAAAGAGTAACACTTGAATGATAGGGATGTCTTTTTTTCGGAAGTTATTTGTATAGGCAATGATGCTTGATGATGTTAATAATATACATATATGGGTAAGTCATTGTTAAGTTTGATTAGAAAGATTCTTTAGTTATTATTTCTTTTTGAATTCAAAAGTAAAAATGTATTTTTACAAAATAATTACAACATAATCTTTATTTTAAAAGTATGACTTCAAATAGTTCCGAAACTTCAAAGTTTCGTAGAAAAAAGAATAAGAAGACAAAAACAATCTTCTTAATTATTGGCTTCTTATTTGGAGCCGGAGTTATTATGGCACTTTATCAAACTTCGGTTTATTTTTCAACTAACGAATCGTGCATGATTTGTCATGTACATCCCCATGCAGAGGAGACGTGGAGATTATCAACCCACGTAAATAACCGAAGTGGAGTTACTGTTAATTGTGTTGATTGTCACTTACCACCTCAAAAAGATACTTGGAGTCATTATACAGCCAAGTTAAAGCTGGGTGCAAGAGATGTTTGGGGGTATTTAACAAAAGATAGTGCCGATTTTAATTGGGAATTAAAGTCAGAGTTGGAACACGCGGTTAAATACATTCCTAATGAATCCTGTAAAGAGTGTCACCAAAATCTTTTCCCACAAGGTATTTCAGATGATGGTATTACAGCGCATCTTCACTATGATGAAAATGAAACCAAACTAAATTTGCAGTGTATTAGTTGTCATTTGGATGTAGGTCATTATAATCCTGATTATTCACACTCACAAATGGTGGGTATACCTGGTTACGGAGATGGAAGTAAAGCTTCAATTGATACATCTTTGTACTTCAAGTCGCCCACACATATCACTTCTTTTGAAGATTACACTGAAAATATACCTGGAACGCCATTATCATTTAACATGGTTGCGATACCTGGAGGAACTTTCAAAATGGGAAGCCCAAACAAAGAACCTTTTCATCAACCTGATGAAGCACCAGTACATGATGTTACTATCAGTCCATTCTTTATGGCAGAGGTGGAAACAACTTGGGATCAGTTTTGGGCATTTTATGCCAATACAATGAGCGAGGGACGAACACCACCCGAAACAGCTTATGCTAACAATCTTGAGGCAATGGATGTTGATGGTATTTCTGGACCAACTCCTCCGTTTGGTTTTCCTGATCAAGGGTGGGGAGGTAATGATCGACCTGCCATAACTATGACACACTATGCAGCTGAGACATTTTGCTTGTGGTTGTCTAAGAAAACAGGAAAAAAATACCGTTTGCCCACAGAGGCAGAATGGGAATACGCTGCGCGTGGTAACACCGAGACACCTTACTTCTTTCCAGGCAATCCAAAAGACTTTTCTGAGTATGGTTTTTGGAGGAAGTTCTTTCCAGCTAAGACGGACAATATAACAACATATGTGATGTATGAGAAAAACAGTTTTAATCGTTCTCAAGAACCCGATTTGGTTGAAGCAAATCCTTTTGGATTAAAGAATATGTTGGGCAATGTTTATGAATATACAGCTGACAAGTATAATCCTAATGCTTATGAGAGTCGTGCAAATGGAGTAACTAACCCATTGGAGACGGATGGAGAAGAGTGGGTTATACGTGGCGGAAACTACGCTTCAGATGCATCCGAAGTGCGTGCTGCTGCAAGGAGTCACACCAATCATGATGATTGGTTAAAGACTGATCCACAACAACCAAAAAGTATCTGGTGGTATTCAGACTTCAAAGGTATTGGGTTCAGAGTGGTATGTGAACCAGATGAATTTTTAATGACAAACTAATTTGATTAATCATAAAGTAATGGACATGAAAAAAAAGAACATTTTAAGCAGGAGAAACTTTCTTAAAACTACAGCAATCGCAGGAACGGCTGGTGTAATTGGAGTTGGAGGTACATCAGGTCTCTTATCTTCTTGCAGTAGCGATAACAATAAGAAGACAGGTAATACTCCTTTGAGAGAAGCAGGTAGTTATTATATACCAAACTTGCCTGACCTGGCTGATGATGGCAAAGAGTTGAAAGCAGGTGTTATAGGTTGTGGAGGAAGAGGTTCTGGTGCAGCAATGGATTTCTTGAACTCAGCAAATGGAGTGACTATTATAGCCTTGGCAGATGTGTTTGAAGACCGCGTTAATAGCCTTGCTGACAAATTGAAAAATGAGAAAAATATTGATATACCCAACAACATGCGTTTTGTTGGACTCGATGCCTACAAACAGCTTGTTGATAGCGGGGTTGATGTAGTTATTGAATGTTCGCCACCTTTCTTCCGTGCTCTACACTTTGAGTATGCTGTCGAAAAGAATAAACATTGTTTCCTAGAGAAGCCTATATTTGTGGACGCCGTAGGATACCGCAAAGTAGTAGCAGCTGGCAAGCAAGCACAAGCAAAAAAGTTAAGTGTGGTGACTGGTACACAGCGCCATCATCAACGTAACTATGTAGAATCTTTCCAAAAAATTATGGATGGAGCTATTGGTGAAATTACAGGAGGTGTTGTTTATTGGAATCAAAGCATGCTATGGTATCGCGATCGCCAACCAGGATGGAATGATTTTGAGTTTATGGTGAAAGACTGGGTAAACTGGAAGTGGTTATCGGGCGATCACATCATTGAGCAGCATGTTCACAATATTGATGTGTTCACTTGGTTCAGCGGTTTAAAACCAGTAAGTGCAACGGGCTTTGGTTCGCGTCAAAGACGTGTAACTGGTGATCAATATGATAACTTCAGTATTGATTTCACAATGGAGAATGGTGTTCACCTACATAGCATGTGCCGACAAATAGATGGTTGCTCAAATAATGTGAGCGAATTTATACAAGGCACTAAAGGATCGTGGACAACTGGTGATGGTACTAAGATTAAAGATCTGGAAGGGAATGTAATTTGGGAGTTTGACTTCGAAGCTGAGAAAGCTAATTTCAAACAAACCAATCCTTACACATTGGAGCATGTGAATTTGGTGAATTGCATCAGAAAAAACACACCTATAGAGCAAGCTTCAGAGACAGCCGTATCAAATATGGCAGCTTTGATGGGACGTGAATCTGCGTACACTGGACAAACAACAAACTGGGATGCAATGACATCATCAGCATTAGATTATACTCCGGCTGACTTGAATATTGGTAAAATGGATATGACTTCTTTTGTTACTCCTGTTCCTGGTAAATGAAAAGATTAATAAATTGATATAACTTATCCGCTTGTGTGGTTTTTTCGCTGCTAACGTAACGAGCAGTATAACCATCGCAAGCGGATTATTAATAAATATGCTATGAAGAACTTAAACAGAAGACGTTTTCTAAAGAGATCGTTAGTAGGTGCTGCTCTTGCTACAACAGGACAATCTGCATTTGCAGGTAGTTTGACTTCGGGTATTACAAATAAGCAATCTCTCTCGCAACAAAGTTCTAACCGTACATCTACCGAATTGAAGCTTTCTTTTCAGGAAGGCATTGCTCCGGGCAGAAATCTTCGTGAGAAGTTAGACTTTATGGAAAAACATGGAGTTGTGGGATTCGAACCAGGAGGAAATGGTCTTAGTCGTCGTGTCAAGGAGTTGAACGATGAACTGAAAGGAAGAAACATACAAGTGAGCGCAATATGTGCAGGCTTCAAAGGATTCCCTTTATCCTCTGATGAGGATGTTCGCAAGCAATTTCATACTTCAATGAGCGAGATCATTATTGCCGCAGGTGAATTGGGTTCTACTGGAGTTATTTTTGTACCAGCTTTCAATAATCAAGTGCCGATAATGCCTCACACAATGCATACCCGCGATTTCCTTTGCAACGAAATTGACAAGCTGGGTACGCTTGCTTTGAAACATGGCACAACCGTTATTTTCGAACCCCTCAATCGACAAGAAGCATTCTATTTGCGCCAAGTGGGCGATGCCGCATCCATGTGTCGTGACATAAATAATCCTGGCGTAAAGTGTATGGGCGATTTCTGGCACATGACTTGGGAAGAAACCTCCGATAGTGCAGCATTCATTTCAGCAGACAACTTTTTGCAACATGTACATGTGGCCAGTCGCAAGCGTCGCAATATGCCAGGCGAGGATGGTGCAGCCGATAATTATATAGATGGTTTCAAAGGATTGAAACAAATCGGTTACAATAATTATGTAAGCTTCGAGTGTGGTTGTCAAGGCGAT
>DATERO010000057.1:0-3451 GCA_035271465.1 Dysgonamonadaceae bacterium
ATCGAAGTTTCCTTGTAATGGTTCATTCATTTGGCGAACTTCCTCTTTATTTAGATAAGAGGAGTGGGGGTCTAACTCTTCGAGCATGCTGCGAATAGCCGATTCAGTGAGTTTATCTGTATCTACATCGTCAACATACAAGTCATTAATTAATCGTATGGTGCGATCTAACTTAACTCCCTCAGGGCTTACTCTTAGTTGAGAGTGAACTCCAAAAATAATAAATAGTGAAAGGATGGTTGCGTATATTCTATTGTGCATATTGATATTTTAAATGGATAGTAGAAAGAGCACGTATTTTAAAGATGTTAGTATTACTACTCTTAAAGCTCTATTCCTTTTGGTATAAATTCGCTTACGTCATGCCCATAATTCAATAGCTCGCGAACCAATGTCGAGCTTATGTGGGTGAGCGAAGGTTCGGTAAATAATACAAACGTTTCAATTTGGGATATAGTTCTATTCATATCAGCAATTGACTTCTCATATTCAAAATCATTCAAAGATCTTATACCTCTTAAGATATAGTTAGCACCGACTTTCTTTGCGAAATCAACAGTAAGGGTATCATAACTTTCAACTCGTACTTGAGGGTTACCTGAATAGAGATTACGAATCATTTCAATTCGTTTGTCCAATGAGAAGTACGATTTCTTTGATTCGTTTACTCCAATTGAAATTATAATTTTATCCATAATAGTCAATCCTCTTCTAACAAGAGATTCGTGACCTATCGTAAAAGGATCGAAAGTACCAGGAAAAAGAGCAATGCGCTTTGATGGGTTTGTAATTATCTCATCTTTTGATGAGGCTGCTATCTCTTCTGATTTTTGATTATTGTTTGTCATCCAATAGAATTTAAATTATAGTTGCTAATGATTATCAGCAACTATAATAGGTTTAACTTTAGAAAAGCCTATTTATAGGGGAGTGACTTTTCTAAATGTCTTTATTGACTCTCTTGTTTGAGAACTGTTTATGCATCTTCGTCAAGTACAACCAAGTTATCAATAATAAAATTTTGTCGCTCCATGGTGTTTTTACCCATATAGAACTCCAATAGATCCTTCAACAAGTCTTCTTTTCGCATTGTTACTTTGTCAAGTCTCATATCCTTACCAATAAAATGTACAAATTCATCGGGAGATATTTCACCAAGTCCCTTAAATCGAGTGATTTCAGGATTAGGTCCTAATTCCTTTATTGCAGCTACACGCTCATCATCATTGTAACAATAGATTGTTTTTTTCTTATTCCTTACTCGGAATAAGGGTGTTTGAAGAATGAATACATGATTCTTTTTGACTAAATCGGGGAAAAACTGCAGAAAGAAAGTGAGCAGCAACAGACGAATGTGCATTCCATCCGTATCAGCGTCCGTTGCAATGATTACTTTATTGTAACGTAACCCATCCATTCCATCCTCAATATTGAGTGCTGCTTGCAAAAGATTGAACTCTTCATTTTCATAAACAACCTTTTTGGTCAGTCCAAAACAGTTAAGTGGCTTACCACGTAAGCTAAATACTGCTTGAAGGTTTGGATCACGGCTTTTCGTTATAGAACCACTTGCAGAGTCACCCTCAGTAATAAAGATTGAGCTCTCATCCAAGTTGTCTCCTTTATTATCGTTGTAATGAATGCGACAATCTCGCAGTTTTTTATTATGCAGATTAGCTTTCTTAGCACGTTCACGTGCAAGCTTGGTAACGCCTGCAATGGCTTTTCGCTCTTTTTCTGATTCTAAAATCTTCTTTTGGAGAGCTTCAGCCGTTTGGGTGTTCTTATGTAAAAAGTTATCGAGTTCCTTTTTTAAGAAGTCACCGATAAATTTATTAATAGTAATACCATCAGGTGATATCTCTCTCGATCCTAATTTTGTTTTAGTTTGAGATTCGAAAACAGGTTCTTCAACTTTTATACTAATTGCAGCAACCATACCACTTCGAATGTCGGAGAACTCGAAGTTCTTATTGTAGAACTCACGAATGACGCGAGCAGCTGCCTCTCTAAATGTAGTTAAATGTGTTCCACCTTGAGTAGTGTGCTGTCCATTTACGAATGAATAATGTTCTTCTCCATATTGATTTGTATGGGTGATTGCTACCTCTATATCTTCTCCATGAAGATGAATAATTGGGTAAAGAACTTCGTCGGTCAAGTTCTCATTCAATAGATCAACTAATCCGTTCTTTGATAGAAACTTTTTACCATTAAAAGAAATAGTCAAACCAGTATTTAAGAATACATAGTTTTTAAGAAGGGGTTCTATGTGTTCTTCTCTATACTGAAATTCTCCAAAAATCGTTTTATCGGGGATAAACTCAACTAATGTTCCATTGTTTTCGGTTGAAGCATGCAGATCAGATTCCTTTATAGTAATTCCTTGTTCAAAAGTAACATTCTTTGCTTTTTTCTCTCTGTAGCTTTCAATTAAGAAATTAGAAGATAATGCATTTACGGCTTTAATTCCTACACCATTTAGTCCTACTGACTTTTTAAAAGCTTTAGAATCATATTTAGCACCTGTATTCATTTTTGAAGCAACATCTTTTACTTTTCCAAGAGGAACGCCACGTCCATAGTCACGTACCATTACTTTAGAATCCTCAATTTTCACTTCAATTAATTTTCCATGTCCCATCATATGCTCATCAATGGAGTTGTCTAATACTTCCTTCAGTAGTACATAAATTCCATCATCATAAGATGAGCCATCACCCAACTTCCCAATATACATACCAGGACGTCGTCGAATATGTTCTTGCCAATCAAGTGTTACAATATTTTCTTCTTGATAACTTCCTTTTTGAGCTTCTGTAGTTTTATCTATTATTTCGTTCACTTTTTATTTTATACACCTTTCTATTAGTTATTATATTCTGTCTTTTAAAGTTCTTTTATGTATGCCCTGCGTGTTTTATGTCGTTCAGCATCCATTCCGTCCCACATTGATTGTACGCGCGTGTTTAATGCTAATTCAGGATTGCTTTCTGCTATTTCAAACCCAAGTTTATTGGCTGCTGGTATAAATTCATTAAAAACAAGGGCATTAACGCCTTTCCCTTGATATTCAGGATCTACTCCAATAAGTAATAAATCTAATATTTTATTGTCGTTACCTTTCAGAGCACGATATAAATGAAACCACCCTATAGGAAGAAATTTCCCTTTAGCTTTTTGTAAAGCTTTTGCCATACTTGGAAGTCCTATTCCAAATCCAACTAATTTATGATCTTCCTGTCTTAGCACAATAGTAAAAAACTCCAAGCGTAGCATAGGGATATACATATTCACGTAGTAATCTATCTGCTTATCTGTAAGCTCAACAAATCCATAAAGATCCTTGTAAGCTCTATTTAGGAGCTTAAATACTTCTGGAGCATATGGAGCAACATCTTTTTTATCTTTAAAGTGTTTCACAATAAGACCAAAACGTTTTTGAACTATT
>DATERO010000058.1:0-3265 GCA_035271465.1 Dysgonamonadaceae bacterium
AATATTGAAAGGGGAGAAACCGTCTACTCTCTTGCTGCAATGTACAACACTACCGAAGCTGAGATATACCGTTTAAACCCATCGGCTCGTGATGGTATCAATGAAGGTGGAGTTCTTATCGTTCCTCAAAGAAAGGTGATAAGTGAAGTGAAAGAAGAAAACTACCGTTATCATACTATTTCACCAAAAGAGACACTCTATTCAGTATCAAAAACCTATTCTCTAACTCCTGAAAATGTAATAGCTGCCAATCCTGGTTTATCAGTGCAGACTTTTCAAATTGGCAAAACTATTAGGATTCCGTTTTTTGAATCGAATGAGACTTTTTCATCATATGAAGGTCCAGTTATTATTGAACCCACGCGACATAATGTGAAGCAAGGTGAAAACTTATACAGCATCGCACAAAAATACAATGTGACCGTCGCCGAGATTGAAAAAGAAAATCCTGGTGTGTCACCAACTGATTTAAAGATCAACAGTTCGTTGATAATCCCGGTGAAAAAATATGATAGAGAGCTTGCTCGCCAAGATGCTGTAAATGAGTCTCGTGCAAACCTTCTTTTGAGTGACAGGAAGGGTTCAGAAAAATTGAATATGATACAAGTAGGTTTGTTGATGCCTTTTTTAGATAAGACAAATGGACAAAACACACGTATTCAAGAATATTACGAAGGCTTTTTATTGGCTGTAGAAAAACTAAAGAAGCAGGGTGTAAACCTAGAACTGTATGTGTTTGATATCGGAACAGACAGCAATACTAAAAAACTTGAAAGTCTATTAAGCACATTAGAGATGCAAAACTTGGATTTAATTGTTGGAGGTGTTTCAGATAGTCAAATCAAAATACTGTCTGATTTCTCTAAATCGAAGAATATTAAGTATGTGATTCCTTTTTCTTCGAAAAACACAGAGGTACTTAATAATGGAAACATATTTCAGGTAAACACTCCCCAATCTAATTTATACACCAAGGCATCGCAAGTTTTTGTGAGTAAATTTAATCGTGCAAACATTATTTTCTTAGATACATCGGCAGATAACAAGAAGGACAACCTGATAACTATTATGCAGAACGATCTTAAGAGTAAGTCTATTCCTTATCAATCTATTGCTATATCGGATGATTTAGATGAATCATTGACTCCATTGTTAAGTGACACAAAAGAGAATATTTTAATACCAGAGTCAGGAGATATTTCTGTTTTGGGTCAGGTGTTAGGATCATTGAATGCATTAAAGGAAATACACCCTGAGTTGAATGTGAAATTGTTTGGATATCCTGAATGGCAGACTTATGAGGATAACTATCTAAAAGATTACCATAACCACGGAACTTATTTCTACTCTTCGTTTTATGTAGATAAGAATGCTACTGAAACGGATGATTTTAAACGTGACTTTAAAAAGTGGTATAAAAAAGATCTTCACAATACATATCCTCAATATGCAATGTTAGGATATGACACTGGCCTTTACTTTTTGGCAGCACTGCATCAAAATGGAAGGAACTTTGAAACAAAATTGAATAACTTGAACGTAAACACAATTCAGTTTGCATTTCACTTCGATAGAGTTAATAATTGGGGAGGCTTTATTAATACAGGCTTGTATCTTGTAAACTACGATACTGATTCACGAATAATTAAATCAAATCATAGTCGATGACATTTAAATCTAAATGGATAGCAATTATAATTCTATTGCTTTCAACATCTATATTAGCTGAGGCACAGCAGAGTGATAAATTTAAAACACAGTTTAAATTTGGAGTAAGTGGAGGAGCCGTTTTCTCAGAGGTTGACTTTGCACCTAAAATTGCATTAAGTACGACTCAAGGTATTTCTGCAGGTATATCTGCTAAGTTCATTTCAGAAAGGCATTTAGGTGTTCTTGCAGAGTTGAATTATACTCAGCGTGGATGGACTGAAGACTTTAGCGATAATCCTGATTTAAATCCTGATCATTCTTACAATAGAACGCTTAATTATATTGAATTGCCTTTGCTTACTCACATATACTTTGGGGATAAAGTAAGGTTTATCATAAATATTGGACCTCAAATAAGTTATATGATAGGTGACAAAGGGTACATGAACAATGCATTGTCGAATTATATTGATGGTGAGTTAGAGAAAGACCCTAATCGTCCCATTGGAATACAATATAAATCGATTGATAATAAGTTTGACTACGGACTTATAGGAGGTTTAGGCATTGAATTTAACACTCCTGTTGGTAGCTTCGATTTACAAGGACGCTATTATTTTGGATTGGGAGACTCTTTTGATAATACTCGCAGTAGTTCTTCAAACTTTTCACGTTCGGCACATAGATATTTTGGTGGGAAACTTACCTATTACTTTCTCAGCTTTTAGTTTTTCAAAATAAATTTCCATTTACACCTGTTTTGATAGACTCTGTTTATTGGGATATGTTTATTTCTATATCAGATGAATAAATGATTTTAACAAAGAGCCTCTATCTCTTTTGCACTAATGGTTCGCATTGATTTCTCTTCTCTTTTATTTCATCCAAATGTCCATTTATCAAGGATAGAATTTGATTTTTCCTCCATTTTAATTACTCAATAATTTTATTTTCAAGAAAAATGATACCTTTGTGAACAATTACATATGAATGCATGTTCATGTATCGATATGATTGATGAGATTATGGAAATTGATAGAATTAAATTAGAAAAAGCCGCTTATATACTAAAAGCTTTAGCACATGAAACACGTTTGTGTGTGTTGATGCATCTTTGTAAGACGAAAGAGAAGTCTGTCTCAGATTTAATGCTTGAATTAGATTGCGAGCAATCTCTTTTGTCACATCACTTAACTGATTTGCGTGCAAAAGGCATACTTAACTCACGCAGAGATGGAAAGAGAAATTTATACTCAATAAACAATGAACAAATAATACCCCTTCTAGAGTGTATTCTAAATTACTGTAAATAGATCTTTATGAAGAATTTTTTAATAAAACATTGGTTGAAATTTGCTGGAATAATAGCTGGAGCTGCAGGTGGATACATCTATTATGCGAAGGTGGGTTGCTTGAGTGGGACTTGTCCTATAACATCCAATCCAACTAGCAGTATCCTATATGGAGCCCTTATGGGGTTTCTATTATTTGGTTTATTCCAAAAAAACCCCAAAAAAGAAACAATCGATCAAAAAGTCGATGAAAACAAAACTGAATTATGAAAATAAAATTTTTAATTGTAAGTATTTTGTCGGCAATTATTTTGTCTGCATGT
>DATERO010000059.1:0-2909 GCA_035271465.1 Dysgonamonadaceae bacterium
AGTAAATATAGTAATTATAAGATTATTTACTGCAAAAACAATGCCAAATTATTACGTGTAGTGCGACGAGGGTTTTTTATATTTAAGTTTCAACTATTAATTATAATTTTTATCCTCACTATTTGTTTTTAAACTACTCTATTGGTCATACATATATTCAAATGAATTGTAACTTGAACCACTTTGATTAAATGGGTACAACTTTCACATTATAAAAAAACTGACCTATATGACAACCATTAGAAATAACTCTCTTGACATTTCATGTTGTTATTTATCACAAAGGTATTGATAATTCATAATTAACTATGGTATTCTCAACAAAAAGGTAGAGAATCTGTTTGTTTATTGGGTTTAAACAAATAAGCACAATTAAATACGTTCCTATTATATATATATAATAAAACATGAATTGCAAAACCAAATAGAAATTGCAATCTAAACCGTTATCTTTGTGCTTATAGTATAGTAAGAATAAATATTATAAAGTAATTGTTTTGAGAATTATAGATTTAAAAAATGAGCTGCCTCCAAAAGGAATGGTGGTTACTATGGGTTTTTTTGATGGTGTTCACTTAGGACATAGGCATTTGATAGATCAAGTGGTGCAAGAAGCCAAGCGTTTGGGCAGAGAGTCCGCAGTGATTACTTTTCCTGTACATCCTCGAAAAGTTTTGGACAAAGATTATCAACCTCCCTTATTGTGTGGCTTTGATGAAAAAATAGCTCAGCTACAAACAACTGAGATTGATAACTGTATTATATTAGACTTTAGTATCGAAATATCTCAACTAAATGCTAAAGAATTTATTCAAAGAATATTGAAAGAACAGATTGGAGCTCGTACTTTATTTGTTGGCTATGACCACCGATTTGGCAAAAATAGAGAGGAAGGTTTCGACGATTATTTTTCATATGGTGCAGATTTGGCAATTCATGTCATTCAGGCAACTAAGTATTTGTTTGGGAAGGAAACTGTAAGCTCCTCTCAAATTAGATATCTGCTTTCGCAAGGCGATATCTCTTTGGCAAATACTTTCTTGTCATACAATTACACAATTACGGGTAAGATAGTAGAAGGATATCAAGTAGGTAGAAGAATTGGATTTCCGACTGCAAATATCAAATTGTGGGAAAAATATAAAGTTATTCCAACCAATGGTGTATATGCTGTGCGGGTTCATATAGCTAGTGAAGTACACGACGGTATGTTGTATATTGGAAACCGACCAACTCTGCACAATGACTCTCAGACAAGTGTTGAGGTCAATATTTTCGATTTCGATGAAGACCTTTATAGTAAAACACTAACAGTTGAATTTGTTTCCTTTGTTCGTCCCGATATAAAGTTTACTGGAGTTAAGCCACTCATTGCACAAATCAATAAGGATAAAATTAAAGTAAGGGAAAGACTGAAAGGTTATGACGAAAAACATGGAAACAATAAATAGTGCCAACCGGTTATTACTATGATACACGTTGAGAGAGTGTTTTTTTATTTTCTCACAAAACAACTTTTTAATAAATAGATTATTATGGATTATCAAGAATTAAATAATGGTTTAAAGATACCAGTGTTAGGGTTAGGCGTTTTTCGCATGGATGATAAGAAAGAAGCTTATAAATCGATTCGAAAAGCAATTGATTTGGGTTATAGGCACATTGATACCGCAATGATTTACGAAAATGAAGAACCTGTAGGTAAGGCCATTCGTGAAAGTGGAGTAGACCGAGCTGATTTTTTTGTAACTACAAAGCTGTGGATTGATGATATCAAAAACGATAATGCACAGAATGCTTTGGATTCAAGTCTCAGAAAACTAGGCCTTGACTATGTTGATCTCTATTTGGTGCATTGGCCTATCAAAGATAAATATGTTTCTATATGGAAAGATATGGAGAGGATTGCTGCTACAGATAAAGTACGCGCTGTGGGTGTGAGCAACTATCAAGAAAACCATTTAAAAGAAATATTAGATCTACGTTCGCTTGTCCCTGCTGTCAATCAAATTGAGCTTCACCCTTACCTTTCACAAAATGAATTGGTTGAATTTTGCACGCAACATAATATTAAGATTGAGTCTTGGAGCCCACTATGTGCAAATAAAAATAACTTGCTCGATGAGCAAATATTAAAAGACTTAGCTGAAAAGTATTCCAAAACGCCCGCGCAAATTATTTTACGATGGAATATAGAACGAGGGTTAATAGTTATACCCAAATCTTCAAACCCAGGGCGTCAGAAGGAAAACATCAATCTATTCGATTTTTCTCTAACAGCTGAAGATATTGAAAAAGTGAACTCTTTGAATAAAGATTTGAGGGTTGGACCACATCCAGATATTGTTGGTTTTGAATAAATAAGCTCTTAGTATATTCTTCTCTCATTCAGTGCACGTTGATAACGCGCTGCATTGCGCAAATGCTCGGCGTGCGTTGTGGCAAAGTTGTGTCGTCCTGACAAATCTTCTTTTGCACACATAAACAGATATTTATGGTCTTGAGGTGATAGTGTGGCGTCAATACCTCTAATAGAAGGAATGCGAATAGGGCCTGGAGGTAATCCTTCATTCCTATAGGTGTTATATGGCGACTCTACTTCCAAGTGTTTATATAAAATACGCCGTAACGAGAAATCGTTCAATGCAAATTTAATAGTTGGATCTGCTTCCAATCTTTGACCACGTTTCAGACGATTAAGATACAATCCTGCCACAATTGAGTACTCATCTGAGTAGGTAGCTTCTTCTTCCACAATTGAGGCCAAAATGGATACTTCGATGGGAGATAAACCTATTTCTTTTGCTTTATCTTTTCTACTCTCATTCCAAAAGCTAGTATATTCCTTTTTCATTCTATTCATCAGATTATCAATACTTGTGTCCCAGTATACCTCATAAGTATTAGGT
>DATERO010000060.1:0-2561 GCA_035271465.1 Dysgonamonadaceae bacterium
AAACAATCAATCTCTATCCAAATAGGACGTATTTGAGTTGTAGCTCTTCCATCCAATCTTTTTCCTTCGTCCAATATGGAACGACGCATTGCCTCTTTTTCTACTTCGTGATAGTACTTGCTTACTAAAGGAGCTTTGTCGTTACGTATTTCTTCGTTTATACTTTCTAAATAATCTGTATGAATTGATTTAAATGCATTGATTCTTTCGTGCTTGTTAGGATTTTGTGCAGTTGCCACCTCGTAAGCCTTTTGATAACATTTATCCCAAATGTCTTTCTTTAAATCTTCATCTTGCTCTTCGTGGCAATACTCTCTCTTTTCGACAGTCCCACAAGCTTCCATAAGTTGTAATTGAGCTTCACATTGTGTTTTAATTGCTTCATGAGCAATTTTAATGGCTCCTAAGAACTCAGCTTCAGAAACTTCATCCATTTCGCCCTCAACCATCATGATATTGTCTAGAGTAGCACCAACTACTATATCCATATCTGCATTTTCATTTTGTGAAAAGGTAGGGTTTACAACAAACTTACCATCAATACGAGAAACTCGAGTTTCTGATATAGGTCCGTTAAATGGAATGTCGGATACTGCTAAAGCTGCTGACGCTGCTAATCCAGCAAGTGCGTCAGGCATATCTTCTCCATCAGAGGAATATAATGTAACATTAACAAAAACTTCAGCGTGATAGTCTTCTGGAAACAATGGGCGCAATACTCTATCAATGAGTCTGCTTGTTAAAATTTCATGTTCAGAAGGTCTTCCTTCTCTTTTCATGAATCCACCCGGATATCTTCCAAAAGCAGAAAATTTTTCTCTGTATTCAACCTGTAAAGGCATAAAATCTACACCAGGGCTTGCATCTTTAGCGGCAGTTACAGTAGCTAACAGCATTGTTTTACCCATTCTGAGTACAACAGCACCATCAGCTTGTTTTGCCAACTTCCCCGTTTCGAGCGTAATTGTACGGCCATCTGCCAACACAATGCTCTTAACAATTGGATTAATCATAAATTTCTTATTGTTTTATTTATATCTAGAATATCACACAAAGTTAAGTATTTATTTTTATTTTAATGTCTTATAATGTAATAATTTACAGATAAACCTGATACTCTATGAATAGTGAAATGAACAATTTTTATATTTCAAAGATTTTACTTGAGTGTGCGAAAAAATGTATAAATTTGCAGTTGTAATTAAATACGATGCTTAAATAAACAGAAAATCATATATTAAATATTGAGTATGAATAAGATAATATCATCTACAATCTATGTAATATTTGCTACAATGTTACTTTTATCTTCATGTGATTCGGAAGGAAAAGCTTTTCGCATACAAGGTGAAGTTATCTCCGCAGAGTATAAGACACTGTATCTTGAACACAGGGGATTAGGTGGAGTAGAGTTGTTAGATTCCGTGAATCTTCCAAAAAACGGTAAATTTAGCTTTAAAGAGAAAGTACCTCAAAATCCTGAGTTTTACCAACTAAGAATTGAAGAGCAAAAACTTATTTTTGCAGTTGACTCCAATGAAACATTAGTTGTTAAAGCAGATGCATCTGATCTTTATGGTTCTTCTACAATTGAAAGTTCATTGCTCAACGATCAAATTAAAGATATTATTGGTAAGCAACTTGATATAAAGAAAAACATTTTATCTCTAACAGATCAACATACTACAAAAGTAATAGATGATGTAACTTATTTAGATAGGCTTGATTCTATTTTATCTAATTACAAAGCTTATGCAAGCAAACTTATTTTAGGTAATCCATCGAGTGCTGCTGCTTACTACGCGGTATTTCAAAAAATAGATGATTACCTTATTTTTGATCCCTACAACAAAAAAGATTACGCAATGTTTGGAGCAGTTGCCACTTCATGGAATCGATACTATCCAGAGACACAACGAACAAAACATTTGTATGATTTTACAATGAATGCGCTAAAAGTACGTAAACAACAAGAGAGACAGAGTGAGTTGATGGAAAACATAACTATAACTGAATCAACATTGCCAGATATTTCGCTTAATGACGTGAAAGGTAATAAAGTTAGTCTTTCTTCTTTTAATGGAAGTTTTGTTATACTAGATTTTACTGCATACAAAGCAGACTTTTCATTACAACACAATGAGCTTTTAAATCAAATATACAGAAAGTATAATTCCAAAGGACTTGAGATCTATCAAATTTCTTTTGACTCTGATGCACATTATTGGAAGAATGCCGCAAGCGAACTTCCGTGGAAAACAGTATACGATCCTCAGTCAGTTAATTCATCTTTGCTTAGAACTTATAATGTGCGAGAATTGCCAACTACCTATATATTAAACAGAGAGGGCGATTTAATTAAAAGAATTGAACGGATTGAATCGCTTGAAACAGATATCAGTCAGCTATTTTAAAAACCAAAAAGAAATTTGCATTTATAATTAAGAAATGTTATCTTTGTGAGCATATAGAAGTAAAAGAAGAGATTCTGGTCTACAAGGTAATATTTGGCCGGAATTTTTTTTCTTACTTCTTGTACTATATAATAAAGTCTTATAAGA
>DATERO010000061.1:0-9590 GCA_035271465.1 Dysgonamonadaceae bacterium
GAGACAGATTTTATTCTTACAATATGGTCTTCACAATTGCTTGAATCTTTTTTATTCTAACAATATGTGTCTCACAATTGCTTGAATTTTTTTAATTCAACCAATATTGAGTTCACAATTGCTTGAAATTATTTTTTTCCATCAATATGGTCTTCACAATTAGTTGAAATTATTTTTTTCAACCAATATGGAGATCAAAACAGCTTAAATTATTTTTATTCATACTTTCTGCATTTAACAATAACAGGAAATTATTTATTTCTGCAAATTATGATTAGTGAAATTCTACTTTGTTAGGAATAATGAGTTTTATTCAACACAAAAATACAAAATTGAGAAAGTTTGGCATGACATAACGTCATATATGACAATAAGTCGCATTTGAGGTATTTGTTTTGATGAATTTTAGAGTATATATCTTCCATTTATGACAATTTGTCATATAAGTGGAAATGATTTTTGGCGAATGTTAATGAAATTACCCAAAAATGATATGTTTGGCACGGAAATTGCTATAATTTAATGGAGATTCAGTAAATTTGCTAAATATAGATGTTTGTATCTTAAACGGCAAATCTAAGAAAATAAAATATCTCGAACTAGTTAACACAGTTTCAATACAATTTATAAAAATCTTCATTAGAAGTTTCAAATACCTTGTTAATTGATTGATTGTGAACTAATCGAGAAGGATTTAAACAAAAATAGGTTATCGAAATGTTCTGGTCCAAAAAAGATCGACAATGTAGTCTTTACCATGTTCATAAACACAAAATCAAATTATCTATTCTTGTTACACTATTTTTAAAAAAACACCTCTTCGATTTTATCTACATCACACGAGTGTAGGTGGAGGGTAAAGAGGCCTTTATTAATTAAATTTTTTTTATATGACTAATTTTAAAATGGAACTAGTAAAAGTTCCTTACGACAGACTCCTAAAATTGGAGCTGCGTAGTTACGCAAAGTGTATCATCAACATTGTTAACCAGCATGAGCCCGAAGTATTGAAGATCGATGTAATGTTTGATCTTTTAGTTGCAAAAACACCGCAAATTGAGCAACTCAATGAGCAGTATCGAGCGCATCCATTAACAAAAATACTGAAGGAGTTGCGAAGAATGAGAAAGGTGTATATAGACGCAATTGTGTCTCGCCTTAAAGTAGTGATGGGTGAAAATAAACCCGAACTGAAGTATGAGGTTAACTTGGCAAGGATTGAGATTAATCGTTTTCTTGAAAATCTTAGTCTTTGCAGAACCGAAGTGCAAAGAAATGAAAAAGTTGCACTTTTTTTTAGAACAGTAGAAGAAAATGAAGAGCTCGAAGAGGCCTTTTCTACATTAGGTTTTACTACAGACATGAATGATCTAAGAAGTGTTCATTCAAGAATTATAACGACAACTGCTGCAAGAATTAAAACCTCTTCGCAACGCCCTGGTGAAAAGACAAAGGATCTGAGAAGCTCGGTGATTCAAACATTAAGGTATTTCTTTAAAGAGTTGGAGATAGCTCCAATGAAAAATAGCGATCTTGATTATAAATCACTGTATAGCGAACTCAATGAGTTATCTACAGAGTATAAAAACATGATTAATGTGCGCCTTGCGAACAACAAACGAAAGGCTGAAAGACGTGGCGAAGTGGATATTGACGAAACAGATGAAACTGAAGTGTCTACTGAAGCTACAAGCTCGTCTCACAATTCACAACCATTAGTACAGCGGATGTTTCATCTAAATACTGAGGAGTTGGATAAGAATGTGAATGGTAATGGTAATGGATCTGCAGCAGAACCTCTAAAACAAAAAAAAGCAGTTGCAACGTCTGCGAAACATGAGCAACTGCCTTCTGTGAATAATGAGGACTAAGACTGTTGAAATAATTTAATTGTACAATTAAATTAATCTTTATTGAAGTAGCCCTGATTCTCGTGTGATTGGGGCTATTTTTATGCCCTCAAAATAAAAACTTTTGTAGTATTACAAAACTGATTATATCAGCTTCTCAATACTTTATATCTGTAAAGGGTCACAAAATTAAACTTTTAATTTGACTTACACAAATATATAAAGCACATAGGTTTTATATGTGATATCAATAATATCTCTATTTCTTTTTCTGAATGCTACAACCAATTGCTACAGTAGTAGCCGGGTCAGGATTGTTGCCGGCAATAAGTGCACGAACTGCATCTGCAGCATAATGTTCCTCTACTGCATCGGCGTCTTTATAGTTGTCGTCTATTGTACCGGTATACATCACAGTGAATGTTCTCTTTCCACTGTTTTTCAAAAGAAAAACTTCAGGAGTACGCGTTGCTCCATAGGCGGGATATATTTTTTGATCTTTATCTACCAAATATGGAAATGGGAAGTTCTTTTCGGTGGCTCTCTTTTTCATCTCTTCAAAAGAGTCTGCAGGTTGTGCATCAGGATCATTTGGGTTGATAAATACAACTGGATATCCTAGTGGAGCGAATTCATAATGCAAAGCAATCATACGATCTTCGTATGCTTTTACATACGGACAAGGATTGCACGAGAAAATAAGGATTACACCTTTCTCCTTATCATAGTCAGATAAAGATACGGTATTTCCATCTACATTCATTAATGAAAAACTGGGAGCTTTTGATCCCACAGCTATGGGTTGAGCATTAATGGATAGGCTACCCAGCATAATAGTTGATAATATAAACAGCTTTTTTAGCATGGCTTTGTTTTTTTATAATGTTAGTTACTTAATAACGGAAGAATAATCTCTTCCAATTCTTGAAAAAAGAATTCCTGTTGATAAAACTCTCTGAAATCTTTGCTATAAATAAGCGTGGCAGGTATGGAGCCTGTCCATTCTTTATCTACAAGCGGAATCCAGCGGTTAGATTGAGGGTCATCTAAAAGGATAACCTCATTCCTTATCTTTTCTTTATCGATAAATGGGATAAGTCTACTTTGCACTTGATCGGGAAAGTCGAGACTTACCATTAATACCTTCACTTTGCCCTGATACTTTTGACCCAACTGTTCGAAATAGGGTATTTCCTTGATACATGGTGCACACCATGTTGCCCAAAAGTTTACTACATAAACCGTGTCATTTTTTAGTTCCAACAGTGGTTGTAACTGCTGAAAGTTGAAAACTTTTATAGTTGATTCCTTATCTTTATTCTGCGATGATAGAGAAAATGGTAGAGTTGCAAAAAGCACACCCAATATTATCAACCTTGAAAGAGTTTTCATATAATTTTCTAGCTTTATTTTCATCTATGCAATTTGTACACAGCATACAACTTGTTTTAGTTGACGCTCTTATAGTCTGTAACAAGAATAAGTAATCCTTGTTCATTACAATTGGGTGCGATCCATATAAAAGATTGACTTGAACTATCCACACTATTAATAACATTGAATTGTTTAGAAGAAATATAACTTTATCTTTGTTAATAGTCGATAAGATGTGAAAACATAAAGTGCAGTAGAGAGTTTAAATATAAAGCTGCCGTTAGAAATAACAAAATGTAATTGCGGAATAACAATTTGAAGAAAAATAATTTTTAAATTCATACAAAAATGGATAGTTCTACATCAACTTCTCTCATAATTTTGGGCGTAATTGCCTTTGTGTGGCTATTGCCTTTGCTACTAATCATGATTTCAAGAAAAACCACGGGTGGTGAAAAAGTAGCATGGCTCTTAGCTATGCTTTTTATATCGTGGTTTGCATGGATATTCTATATTTTACTTGCTCCTATAAAAAAGAAGAAGTAAGATATAAACAATTAAATATTAAATATTTATTCTTATGAACATACCTCATTTACCAGAAGCCTTTGAATGGCTAATTCCACTTTTTATCGTTTTAACAGTTTGGGATACAGTTTGGAAGTTAATTGCGATGTGGAAAGCAGGTCGCAACAATCATCTTGTGTGGTTTATCTGTATTGCTCTTATTAATACCATAGGAGTTTTGCCAATTATTTATATTTTAATAAATAGAAACAAACCGACTGAGCCTCACGAGAGCTAATAGTTGTTTGATAAATTACTATGACAAGTATTTGAGACATTAACACAAGTTGATCTATCAAAAACAGGTTATATTTGTTTTCGATTGTGTGTAATCCTACTAACTTTTACAGAAAACCATTATGAGGATATTTGTTAATGATGAAGAACTGAATATATTTAATGGTGCAACTGTATTAGATGCTTTGCGAGCATACTATGCAAAGCATAATAAAAAATTGCCTCCCATTCTTCCTGTTGTGAAAGATGCTTACGGCAATAGCGTCGCCACCGATGGTGAACTCACCGAGGGGAATCATTTATTTATAAAACCATAAGAAAAACATTTATGAAAACAATTTCAACAACTCAAAAGATAATCTTTGGGATTTTATTGTTGAGTTCATCTTATTTGATTAGTTGCGGAACAAGCCGCCAACTAACGGAACAACCTTCAGCAAAAACAGTGGAAATTCTCGCTGTAAACGATATGCATGCAGCTTTGGATAATTTTCCTCGACTTGCGTTTATGGTTGACAGCTTAAAGAATATATACCCTGATCTATTGCTTGTATCTGCTGGAGATAATCAAACAGGCAATCCTGTGAATGATCAATATCCCCAAAAAGGAATGCCTATTATTGAATTAATGAATGCCTTAAAGTTTGACATGTCAGCAGTGGGCAATCATGAATTTGATTCGCGCTTGGCTGGATTTGAACATATCACGCATGAAGCCAATTTTGATTTCCTTGGTGCCAATATCGAAAGGCCCAAAGATGCGGACTTTCGTATCAAACCCTATAAGATAGTTGAAATGCCTAATGGTGTTAAAGTTGCATTCCTTTCAGTTTTGCAGGTTAACAGTACAGGAATACCTGACACTCATCCCGACAATGTGAAAGGATTTATATTTAATGATCCTATTGTAACAGCCAATGAATATCTTTTTTTAAGAGATAGTTGTGACCTGTTTGTGATGCTAAATCATTTTGGGTTCGAAGAGGATGTGATATTAGCCAACCAGCTGCCGACAGATGTTGTAGATTTAATCATTGGTGGGCATTCGCACACAAAAATTGATACTGATCAGATACATAATGGTGTTATGATTACACAAGCACAGCGAAGGCTCAATTATGCAACGCTTATTAAACTAACTATTAATCCTGATGGAAAAATATTGAGAGAAATGGATCTGCTTACCGTCGGAAATAAAGGTAACTCTCGACCCGATATCCAAGCAATGGTTGATACTTACAACAGCAATCCTGCAATGACAAAAACTGTAGCAACTGCCGATGATGATTTCTCTACAAAACATGAATTGGGATATTTGATGACCGATGCGCTACGTGTTGAAACAGGAAAGGATATTGCACTAATCAATCCTGGTGGAGTTCGTTCTTCATTTCTTGCCAAAGGGCCAGTACTCACTAGAAGTGTTTATGAAATGGATCCTTTTGGTAATGAAATAGTGTTGTTTAATCTCTCAGGCCACGAATTACGCAATTTATTACTCAGTGCATACTCACTTGATGATGATGCTCCTATTATTCCTTCAGGAATAACTACTCGATATATTCTTGGTTCGGATGACAAACTAAAAGATGTGGAGGTTTATACAGCAGAAGGCAAAGCATTCGATATGGATAAAATGTATTCAGTAGTAATGAATGATTATATGGCTACAGTTTACACATACGACCATAAAGACCCTGGTCAAGGGTTATTCCGTCCTACGGCAGAGACTACAATTGAATATTTGGAGGGTTTAAAAAACATTCCCAGTTACAGAGGTTTGAATCGGGTGGAAGTAGTGAGACTAACGGAGTAATTATAATTGAAACAATGAAAATGTTGTGAAAGAAAGATTCATTTCCACAAGTGCCATTATATATTCGATGCTACTTGTTATAGTATCTGCAAGTTGCAATCAGTCTTCAAGTAAAAAGAGCGAAGGTGACACAGATGTATATATGAGAAAAATAGCGCAGCAGCATGTTTTATCGGGTCAGGAATGGCTAAAAAGTATTTTTCATTGCGAAACTGGCAATGACTTTTGTTTTCCCGATGAGGAGAAAGTTACTACTGACCGATATTACGAGTTTTTCATCGAAACAATTGGTATTTACGAATATCCTATGTTTGAAACAGAGGATGAGAGAATTGCTGCCGAACAGGCGTATAAAAATAAATGGAAAGATATATACCCGTTAGAAGATGTTATGCTAAAACCATTAGCCTTGGGGTTAGATATAATCATGGATTAGTTCCTTTGTTTGATAATACTACTGAGCAAAAGACGATACAAATTTACAACAAAACCATAGGTGTAACTCTGGGTATAAATATGTAAGTATATTATTTCGCGAATAGTAAAATAGACTATTGTTATTTACATGAAGAGATCTACGATGAATTTACCCCTATTTGAACAACAAGTATTGTCCATCCGTTGTCATCTATAATATGAATAGCTATTCAGTTATGTATAAACCAAACAAGAATTGTGTTATTGCAAATAAATTAAAATCAAAATAAAATGAAAAAATCAAAACGTTTTGAACGTGGCATGGAAATTATTAGAGAGTATGAAGACAAGTCTGAAACTCCATCTTACTCCATAACATTCGATAACTTAATGGATTTAGATCCAGAACTAGAAAATTATATAGTAGAGTTTGCATTTGGCGATATCTACTCAAGAGAAGAGTTGAGTCATAAAACTAAAACACTGCTTACTATCTCTTCATTGGTGACGCAAGGCTTAGAGCCACAATTGAGACTACACGTTAATACAGGATTGACAGTTGGAATAACTCCTAATGAGATAGTATCATCTATCATTCATTTGTTACCCTACACCGGCTTCCCACGAGTACTCAATGCATTAAATATTGCCAAATCGGTTTTTGAAGAGAGGGGCGTTAAAGTGGAGAAGTGAGAGATAATAAAGCTTATGTGAAGGGCAGTATTTGTATGTAATGTTTTCATACTTCAATTTCACATACCAATTCTTTTTCTTATTAAAACAAAAGTCTCATTGTGTGGCTTTTGAGATATTTCATTTTGATAGATGTTCTTGTTTTGAGTTAGAATTGTATTAGAGATTCAGTAGCTTGTATCATTTTCCTTTACAATGCATCATTTTTATCCTCTCAAGTAACTCCCCATCTGCTGGACCTCGCACTTCAATATCTTTTACAACTTCTTCGATGGGAATCATGTTGATAGGGGAGAGCGGTAAATCAACCTCTTGAAGCCATTCATTCAGTTGTCGTCCTGAGGCTGCATACACTACTGTTCCTATTCTTGCCATGCCATGAGCAGCGGAGCACATTGGGCAATGTTCGCCACTTGTGTACATCGTACTTTCTTTTCTTTCTTCTTCTGTCAAATTGTCCAAAGCCCATGCGGATAACTCATATTCGGGATGAGCAAGGGCATTCAATTCATTTATTCTATTGCGAGCTTGTGCAACAATATCCCCATTTTTATCTACCAAAATAGAACCAAATGGTTTATCTCCTGCCTCCAAAGCTTCTTCAGCAAGGTCTATACATAAAGTCAGAAAATGATTATCGGTTGATGTAAGATTTTCAGTCATATTTTTCAGCTATTAATTTAATGTTTTCAGAAGGAATTATTTGTTCATTATTAGGTTTACGTGCCAGCTGCATCATTGCTTGAGCTATGGTTTTAGCCTCAATCATCTTGTAGCGTGGAGGAATCAAAAAGCCCAATATGTTCATAATACGCCTTGAAAAATCTTCTGCAGTTCTTTTTTCTTTTCTATTGCCTACGATAAGTGAAGGTTGCAGGAAATGTGTATGTTCAATTTCTTGAGCCAGCACATCTCTTTCCATTTCGCCTTTAATTCGATTGTAGAATATCTTGCTTTTTGCATCAGCTCCCAATGCCGAAATGGCAATGAAGTGATTGATGTAATTTTGCTTACATAGTTTAGCTGCTTCTACTGGTATTCCGTAATCGATGGCTCGATAGAGCGATTTGTCAGGAGTTTTGGCTTTGGTTGTTCCGATGCAGCAAAACACCACATCTGCATTGAACTCTTTCGAGTAATCCGATAGTTTTAAAAGATCAACTACATATTCTTCAATTTTTGGGTGAGAAATTGTCAGCTTTTTGCGTGTGAATACTTTCACACAATCAAAATCTGAACTTTTCAACAGCAACTCCAACAAATGTGATCCAGTCAAACCGGTTGCTCCTAAAATAATGGCATTTCTTTTCATACTTCTATTTATTTTATCTGCAATATACAGAAAAAAACGGATGTAGAAATAGCCTCTATATAATTATTGTGTGATAAAGTAGAGTTAGATTAAGTATTAACCAAAGCACATTTGATTCAAAAAAGAGATGTGAATATGCAAGTGTTCGATATAAGTAAAAGATTTGAACAGTTCACTAATACTGCTCGGGAAGTGCAGTTTGATTTGAATTTTGGTTTCTTATTGCTCGTAAAGTGCAGTTCACTGTCAAAAACCACTTTCTTGTTGCTCGGAAAGTGCAGTTTGGTTCGGATTTTGGTCTCTTATTGCTCGGAAAGTGCATTTCACTATCGAAAACCACTTTCTTGTTGCTCGGAAAGTGCAATTCGGTTCGGATTGGGGTTTCTTACTGCTCGGAAAGTACATTTCACTGTCGAAAACCACTTTCTTGCTGCTCGGAAAGTAAAATTCGGTTCGGATGGAGGTTTCCTACTGCTCAGAGAGTGAAAAAACATTTGTTTAAGCGCTTCTAAACACAAATAAGCAGAAGTATAATCTATTTAGAAAGAGAAAGAAAAATGATGAGAGGTAAATTATTTATTACTGTTATTATTATTCCACAGTATCAACGCTCTTGCAATTGCTTTCTTAGCTATTGGAGCCATCACTTCATACCCTGTTTTGATGGGGTGAACACCGTCATTAGTGTATTCATCTTTCAAGCCATTTTGATCATTGGCTAAAGGAGTGAAATAATCTGCAAAAACAATACCATGTGTGTCCGCATATTCTTTGATACGGTAATTCAATTCAACAATTTTTCCTGCTGGCTCTATACCTTTTTTCCATGGATAATCAAATGCGGGTAAAATAGAGCATAACACAACTTCAATGTTATTTGCTTTGGCTAACTCTGCCATTGAATATAAATTGTCTTCAATCATCTCTAGCGTTGATGGTCCTGTATTGCCTGCAATATCATTCGTTCCTGCCAAAATAATCACTACTTTGGGATTGAGACTAATAACATCCTGACGAAATCGTATTAGCATTTGAGGAGTTGTTTGTCCTCCAATGCCTCTATTGATGAAGTTGGAATTATCGAAGAATTCAGGAACTTGTTCTATCCAACCCTGAGTGATAGAGTTTCCCATAAAAACCACTCTATCCTCGTTAGTGCGAGGTAAGCCTACTTTAGAGTTTTCTTCTTTAAATCGATTGAGGTTTGCCCAATCTTGGGCATTGGCATTGAAAACTAAATTCATTGACAGTAAAAATGTAAATAAAAGCGTAAATCGAAATAACTTCATTGTTCTATGTTTTTAATTTCATGCAAAAAATGGAC
>DATERO010000062.1:0-3370 GCA_035271465.1 Dysgonamonadaceae bacterium
TGTCAGAGCATCGCTCATTTTTTTATTTCTGTTTATGTTCTTAAGGGTGCTTTGAAGCAATGGTGCAGTAGCTTCTTTAATATCCTCTTTGCTCATACCTGTTTCTGCAAACATTTCATAGGAGAGATTAAGTAGTGTCACCATATAATTTGATAAAAATGATGCTGCACAATGGTACAACTCTTTTTTTTCACTCTCTATGGTTAATGTTTTATTCCCAATCTGATTAAAGAAACGATTTAGATATAACTCGGTGTATTCATTCTCGTTTGATTCTAAAGCAAAATAGACACTATTAAGTTGACTTGCGCTTTCCTCCACAGATCCAAATGCCATTAAGGGGTGTGCACTATAAGTATCAAATCCTTTCTTTTCTATGCTGCTCAATATCTTGGATGAGTGTACCCCACTTGTATGGATAAAACCTTTTACATGTTCAGGTATATCCATTTGCGCAATTACATTTGACACCTCTTCTAAAGCATCATCGGTTACGGTTATCCAAACCATTGAACTATGGATGAGTAATTCTTCTATGCTGTTGAATGCTTTAGAGTTGGTAAGATTGCTTGCATCAATAGCATGTTGATAAGTACGACTATAATAACCGCCAACTTCGCACCCTTTTTGTTTGAAATAGACACCCAAAGCTGTTCCAACCTTTCCTGCCCCTATAAAAGAAATCATATAATTTAATGTGTTTATGTTTTTACTCACAAAGATAGGAAATTCTATGTCATCATAAGGGCCTCTTTTTTTTAAAGTATGTCTAGTTAAATAGAACAAAGCCTCTCAAAAAGCAGAGGCTTGTATCTCTAAACTAACATTAGAACTTGGCTTTATAAGTTGTTTAATAAAAAAAATCGGAACAATCCTTCACAGGAGCATTCCGACTTGGAAAATCAAAAAGTCATATAAGAAATTATGATTATTATTTAATGTGGTTTCATCAAATGTTGTTTAATTTATTATCATTCTTTTTGTTATGTCTAATTTAATCATCGATTTAGGTTTAGTTATACTCATTGGACGATACATTAGGGATACTCCTTAATTGTCCATCTTTATTGAGGTTGTTATATCTGTACGTTAACTCATATGTTTGATCTCCGTCCCAGTTTCTGTATTTAATGATAACTGGAATAGAGTCTCTGTTTTCCTTCCTAAATGGTTTCAAGTCAAAACATACAAATCCATCAAAAAGGGAGTTATATTGACTATTGTACGAATTGTGTCTAAATTCCAGTTCTAATACTTCGTTATACTGACTGTTAACTATTTCATTCTGGATTAAATTAATTGCATGAGGTTTTACATGTCCATAATTAAATGAAAAACTTGCATTTAGATAATCATCACCTATCCAAAACTCATTAATTTGTATTGGGTCATTCCCAATATTATCCGCTTCTTGGTCAGTTAAGCTTATAACGGGTTTTGTAAGTATATTCCATATATCATTTACTTTAATTTGATGATCGTAACCATTATTATTATCAGATAGGAGGGTGTAGTTAACAAAAACTCGCTGGTTTTCACGTGGGCTATAAAAAACATCTGTTGATGCAGGCAATAATTTCTCGCCGTTATCTAAAACCAAATAATAGGACTGTTGTCCATCTGGAATTACTGTTGCAATGTTAATTCTAAAGTCTGATAATGAATATCCTTCATCCTCACATGCAAAAGCACTACACAATATTACAATGAATATTACACTATATTTTAATATTGATTTTTTTGTAAACATGTGCGTTTTCGCTTTTAAGGAATAGGTTTAAATATACATTTTCTAGACGTTCATATATAATAGACGCATAAAATTGAAAAACGTTGCATGGAAATTAATTAAAAAGCGAATTAATTACAAAACTGCATGTTGATACAAATAATTTCAAGCTGCTTCCCATTGTAGAAAGCAGAATCGAAAGTTAAATCATCCAATCTTCAATTGCAGAAAGGTTGAAAAAAATATTTTCGTGGCATTGTTAAATACAAATAGTCCGAAAAATATATTTTCAACCGATTGTTAAGTACAAATTGCAAGAATGAAATATTTTCAACCAATTGTGTGACCCATATCGTAAGAATAAAATATTTTCAAGCGATTGTTAGATGCATATCATAAGAATGGAATAATTTCAACCAATTGTTTGAACCATATCATAAGAATGAAATAAATTCAACCAATTGTTTGGCACATATCATAAGAATATAATTAATTCAGCCAATTGTGAGATCCATTTGTCAAGAATGAAATTAATTCAATCAATTGTGAGATGCCTTTGATAAGAATGAAATAAATTCAGCCAATTGTGGAGTGAAGATTATAAGAATAAGAATAAATCGACCTATTTGTAAAACATGCCGAAATAAATCAACCCTTAGGGTATATCTTTTTAATCAAATCATAGCGATTCAATTTCTTCAAGGAGTCCATGATTGTTTTTTTGGAAGATCGCTCATACCAAAAAAAGTATTGTCGTTGTTGTGTTTTCTCATTGGCTGATTTTGCAGTAAATACTTTTTCTAAAGTATAAGGATGATACCCTGTGTAGTATATTTCGGTTGCCAACGTCATAGGCGAAGGAGTGAAGTCTTGTATTTGCTCAAGCTTAAAATCTAAATCCTTAGTAACTGCAGCCAGCTCAGCCATATCGGCTTCGGTACATCCTGGATGCGAAGATATGAAGTAAGGGATGAGCTGCTGTTTCATTCCATGCTTCTTATTTAATCTCTCAAAAGTGTTTTTAAAAGTATGGAAGTCTTTAAACGATGGTTTCCGCATCATATGCAACGTTTTGTCTGACGTATGCTCTGGTGCTACTTTCAATCGTCCGGATACATGATTCAAAATTAACTCCTCGGTGTATTCCTTAGCTGCCTTGTTAGTAGCCTCATCTTTGCTTTTATGCAAAAGCATGTCATAGCGAACACCACTACCAACAAATGATTTCTTAATCCCATCTATTTTATCTACCGACTTATATATATCCAATAATGGAGAGTGATCTGTGTTTAAATTTGGACAGACCGCAGGATGTATGCACGACGGACGCTTGCATTTTTCGCAAACTGCTTTCTTTTTTCCCTCCATTTTGTACATATTAGCAGAAGGTCCTCCCAAATCGCTCAGATATCCTTTAAAGTCGGGCATTTGGGTAATATTTTTCACCTCTTTCAATATCGAGCCTTTCGATCGAGAGGCAATAAACTTTCCTTGATGTGCCGAAATGGTGCAAAATGCACAACCTCCAAAACAGCCTCTGTGTAAATTAACAGAGAACTTGATCATTTCGTAGGCCGGGATATGTTTGTTCTTATATTTAGGATGAGGCAATCGAGTGTATGGTAAATCAAATGAAGCATC
>DATERO010000063.1:0-6338 GCA_035271465.1 Dysgonamonadaceae bacterium
ATATTTTGAAGAAGCATCTGAGAAAGATCAATCGATAACTAGTTTCGTTTGATTACCCCTTCATATCTACAAATCTCCCCTGCTTGTGTTATTCCTTCCAAAACGACCGAGTAATCATTAGCAGGATCGGCACTATAAAAGCTCACATTTACCATCCCTGAAGCATCGTTTGTTAATTCAGGATTCCAGTAAATCGTAGTGCGCAGATCGGGGTTAACTCCATCTTTAACACTTTGCACATCATATTTAGGGACATAGAACTCTTCTGGTTTTTGAAGTCCAAGCGGTGTTACTGTAGCCATGCTTGGTGGTATTTTTGGAGCATTAATCATGCCTCTTTTTGTGTTAATCGAAATAACACCATTTCCACTACCTGGTCCAAAAAATGAAGCAGTAGCTCCTTTCAAAACTTGTATGTTTTCAATATCATCCGTCACCATAAATTCAGCATCTGAAATATCGCCGCGTCGCACTCCGTCGATAAGAAGAATAGGTGGACCTGGATTATTCCTTATAGTTACTTGACTACCATTAACCATTACTCCAGGTATTGTTCTTAATATTGAGAGCAAATCCATATTTCGCATTCTATCCATCTGTTCTGAATCAATAACATTTGCCATTAAGCCCAAATAATTTTCAGTTATTGCGTTAGCACTTTTCTTTTTTGCTTCCACTGTAAACTCATCCAGAAAGATATGCGTCATTCCTCCATCATTAAAGAACTTTTGTCTACTTTGATCCAAATATTCAGTTGGAGGAGTTAGTTGTTTTATGTTATTTGTTAAAAAACTACTCTTAGGCTCTGGGAAGATTTGTAAATCAGGTTTTATAGAAACATCTAGAATGGTTTTTTCTCTTTGAGCCTTCAACAGAAAAGTAAGGCTATCTTGGAATCCAATTCCATCGAATACATATTGTCCAAGACTATCAGTTTTAGTGAAAATCAAAGAACCACTCACTAAAGCAATAACATCACATTCTTTTACAGGTCTACCAAAAATGTTTGTTACTTTACCAGAAAGTGTCTGACTAACCTCCATATAATGTCCCCCGTATTCTAAATTATCCGTTAAAACGTCAGAAGTTTTGAATCTGCTCCATCCTTGTGTTAGCATTAGTAGATCTAGCTTGTCATGACTGGTGATAGAGTCATTGATAAAATATGAGGCTGGATTCTCGATGTGTCCTTTGAGATCGGATGACAGTAATAAATGGCTAATAATATTATCGTTAAGGGTGTCAGGTTTAACAACTCTACTGTCGGTAACACTTATGGAGTAGAAACCTTCAAGTGGCTCTTCGGTGTTAGGTTGAACCTTAAGACTTAAGTTTACCAACTCTCGTTTCCCATAAACCTCTTTATCGCTATCCATAGAAACTTTTATGGGCGAAGGTGTATTTATGAAAAACAGACGCTCACAATATACATTCCCGACAGTATCAATAACAGAAAATGCAAATATCCCATCTTTAGAGTCTAAACCTGAAATTTGTCCCATTTCTTTGTTTATAGACGATACAAGAAGTGGCTCTCCGTTTTTATGAATGAGCAAATAAAGGGGAGTGTACTTATTAAATAACTGATTTGTTATGCTATAAAATATTTTATCCTGGCGATAATTTAAATGTAGGGTAACTCCTTCGTCTTCCAGTTGTGGTAACTCGAAACGTTTCTTGACTCCATTTTCCGCTTTTAGTATTGCAAAATAGCTTTCGTTAGGAACTGTATAAAGTAATATCTTTCCCATCCCATTGAACTCTGTATTTATATCTGAGAGTTCCTCACCATTTTTTGCATACAATTTTCCTGAAACTCTTCTTGACATCCCATCGGTACCAATTGCTTTAAATGCTACGGGTTGTAGTCCTGTTTTGTTTAGAAGAACTCCACTCTCTGGGAAAAACTGAACGTCAAAGTCGTCACTCAATTCAGGAATAAAGATTTGTGTTTCATGTTTATGATTATCTAAATTAACTACTACATCCAACACATTCAAAGTTGAGATAGCAGTATCAACAGGGAGATTAAAAGAGATCTTCCCAATAGAATTGGTGGTGAGTGAGAGTTTTTTTCTTCTACTTCTTTTAGCATCAGGCCATCTTCCAGATATCTCAATTTCTTTACCCAGAATCGGGTTTGTATTTTCATCTCTAAATATAATTTCAAGCGAGACTTCTCCATCGGTGACTTCTCCATAAGTTGTTTGTAAGTTTACACGTTCCTCAATTCGATTACCAATATGAATATTTTTACTAAAAAAGAAATCTTCTGAATTATTTTGCATCCATTGTGAATATGCTCTTAAGTTATAATCTCCTGTTGGAATGGATTGATCTAATTTAATATGACCTACAAAACCTGTTGTTGTCTTTGGAATTTTCACACGAGAAAATAGTGAATCGTCACGGTTAATTAATTCAACATAAATAAACCCACTTAAAGATTCTGGTTTCAATGTTGCAGCATTGACAAGATATCCCTTGAACCAAATATTTTCGCCTGCACTATAATAAGGTTTGTCAGTATGAAGATAGACCTTTTCTCCTCTAAAATTATCCAGAAAGTTATAAAAACGTGAAAAAGTTAATGTTTCAAAGTCGGGCGTTTCTTCTTTATGTGTAAATGATGCCAATACACCAAGAATTGCTAGTAGCGTAATAAAGTATATAAATCTATTCCTCATTTTTGAAATATCAATTAAATGTTATCTTGATGTTATTGCTGTATTAGAAGATGAAGAGAAAGCTGTGATATAAATATAACTCTAACAAGTAACATATTTAACACAACTTCTTAGTCATGAAAGCAAAAATACATAATATTATACAAATAGGCATCTGAATTTGCGAAAAACTATTCTCTTAACGTACTATTCATTTAATTTTTCAAATTATAGCAGAGTAAAGCTCATAAAAAAATTTATTAGAAAATATATTATCATAAAGCAAAAGCATGACTAAGATTTTAAATGGACTACAATCTTTGTTTCGACTGAAATTCTTATCACTAAGCTGCTTATAACTACTTTTAACAACGAACATATTTGGCTACTACTTGATTATGGTTACTTTTACAATCGTTATTTTTAAAAACATACAATTGACTATGAAGATTTCTTTGAAAATCATTATTTTATTTCTTGCTCTCTTTGTTTCTCATTCAATTTTTTCACAAAACAACATTGTTGAAGAAATAGTATGGGTAGTTGGAGATGAGGCCATCTATAAATCGGAAGTTGAAGAAGCGCGTCGGGAGATGCTTTTAAACAATACTCGCATTGATGGAGACCCATATTGCTTTATCCCTGAGCAAATTGCTGTAAATAAGCTATTTCTACATCAAGCCAAATTAGATAGTATCGATATTTCAGATGTAAATGTAAACCGTATGGCTGAATATTGGTTAAACGAAACAGCTGAACGTGCAGGCTCGATAGAAAAACTAGAAGAGTATTTCGGAAAGAACATTCGTGCCATTAGAGAAGACATAAGAAAGCAACTACGCGAAAATGAACTCGTGAATGAAGTTCAAAGAAAACTGGTTGGAGAGATAACATTAGCTCCATCTGAGATTCGTAAGTTTTTTAATGAAATACCCACCGACAGCCTTCCGTTTATCCCTACTGCTGTTGAAGTTCAGATCATTACTTTAGAGCCCAAGATCCCTTTAAAGGAAACAGATGCAGTGAAGGCTCGATTGAGAGAATTTACTGAAAGAATTAATAGTGGCGAATCAGAGTTTTCAACCTTAGCATTGCTCTATTCTGAAGATGGATCTGCGGCAAAGGGAGGAGAGTTAGGATTTATGGGAAGAGCTATGTTAGCTCCAGAGTTTGCTAATGTTGCATTTACCTTGAATGATCCATCAAAAGTTTCAAATATTGTTGAGACAGAATTTGGATATCATATCATTCAACTAATCGAACGACGTGGCGATCAAGGAAACTTCAGACACATCCTTTTAAAACCAAAAGTACCACAAGAAGCTCTGGACAATGCTATCAGCAGACTTGACTCAATCCAAATTGCAATGGTAGAAGATGAAGTTAGTTTTGAAGAAGCAGCCACACTCATCTCAGCTGATAAAGATACAAGAAACAACAAAGGGATCATGGTGAACATGAATCAAGAAAGCGACTATGCAGGAACACCTCGTTTTGAACTAAACGAGTTAAATCAGGATATTGCTAGAAAAGTAGGAGAAATGAAGATAGATGAAATTTCCAAACCATTCATAATGCGCAATTCAAAAGACAAACAAGTTGCTGCAATAGTTAAGCTAAGCAACCGCATTGAAGGTCACAAAGCAAATATGAACAATGACTATCAGACCATTAAGATGATGGCTGAAGACAAAAAGAGACAAGAAAAGCTAGATAAATGGCTGAAAGATAAAATCAAATCTACTTTCGTTAGAATTGATGAAAATTGGAGAAAATGTGACTTCAGATATGATGGCTGGATTAAATAATAGAGTGTGACAACATTAAGCTTAACTTCTCCTTTTCGATAAATGAAAGAAAAAAAACAACATAGACTATTTTCTATAGAGAGTGCACTCATCATTGGTGTACTCTTTGTGTTTATATTGGCTGTAAATGCTCAACAACCACCAGCATCGCCTCAGCAAAAAAAGCAACAACCACCAACTAAAATTATAGAGTTTGAAGCTGATGAGTTACGTAAGTCTCCAATCAAAGACATGCAAATCTTAAAAGATAATGTAGTCTTTTACCACGAAGGTGCTTACATGTATTGTGATAGTGCTTATTTGTATCAAGTAACAAATGAATTTGAAGCTTTTAGCAACGTAATGATAAATCAAGGTGACACGCTTTTTGTATATGGTGATTACTTGCATTATAATGGTCACACAAAGCTTGCAAAGCTAAGAGATAATGTAAGAATGGAAGACGAGCAAGCTACTCTTTTCACAGACAGTCTCAATTATGACCGAATGGACAATTTGGGTTACTACTTTGATGGAGGAATGCTAGTGGATGAACAAAACGAACTCACTTCATATTGGGGTCAATATAATCCTGAGAATAACGAAGCTCTATTTAGTGACAGTGTAAAGCTCATAAATGAACAGTACACAATATTTGCAGATACATTAAAATATAACACAGCAAGCAAAATTGCTGACATATTGGGACCCTCTACAATTGTTTCCGATAGTGGTTATATTGAAACAACTAGAGGTTGGTATAACACCATCACAGATGATTCTGAATTGCTAGACCGATCAATAGTTTACAGCAGCAATAATGACAAAGCGCTAACTGGCGACACTATATATTATAACCGTGCAAGTGGGTATGGAATCGTTCATGGAAATATGGTACTCCAAGATACTGTACGCAAAGTAATTCTTCGAGGACATTTTGGATATTATGATGAGAAAACAGAATTTGCTCTTTCATCTGACTCCGCCTTTGCAATTGAGTACTCTCAAAAAGACAGTTTGTTTATTCATGGCGATACCTTAACCATGTTTACTGATTCTGTTAATAGAGAAATGAAAGCATATCATAATGTGAGATTTTACCGTAATGACTTGCAAGGAGTATGTGATTCGATGGAGTTCATCTCTAAAGACTCTATTTTATATCTGTTCAAAGATCCAATTCTTTGGCACGAAAATAATCAAATAATAGGTGATGAGATGAACATTTATATGAACGACTCAACAATAGATAAAGTACATATAAAAAAATATGCGTATAGCATTCAAGATCGCAATAAAGACGACCAATATAATCAACTCAAAGGACGCGATATGAAAGCATTCTTTCGTGATGGATCATTGTATCACATTCTGGTTGAAGGCGATGCAGAATCTCTCTATTATTTAGAAGAGGAAGAAGATGGAAATATTATTGGTTTAAATAAAACCCAAAGTGCCTATCTATCAATGGATATTTTAAATAATGAATTACAGAAACTAAAACTTTGGTCTTCTACAACTGCAGAAACAACCCCATTAAGTTTATTAAAACCTGAAGAGAAAAAGCTGAAAGATTTTATTTGGTACGATAATGTGCGACCACTTAATAAAGATGATATTTTCAGAATTCCGAAAAAAAATCTTAACGAACCGCGACAAACCCCACGACGATTTGAGCGAGAATAATAGCGTCTCATATTTTTTATTATATTTGTACTGAACCAAAAAACCAAAAAGTTATGTTCTTCTTTTATAACAATCGGAAGCCGCGCCAATTTAATTATAAACCCATACTTTACAATCCAGACAAAGATGAGTTTAATGAACGCGTAATCAAAGTAAAAAAAGAGATGGGAGTGATAGAAGATAGCGAACTAAAACCTAC
>DATERO010000064.1:0-5154 GCA_035271465.1 Dysgonamonadaceae bacterium
TGTGTCGGACAACACAGCAAAGGGAGTGTCTTGGTATTTAAATGCTTGTGTATAATATCCTACTTGCTGCATGGGGTAAAATATGGCTATAATGCTGGGATATATGTTGTTGAAAATCGCTCCAATTGCGCTTGAAGCTAAGAGCTTGTTACTGAAAGCAAAAAAAGTCATCAGTTTTGATTTACTAAATACTGCTTCAGGTCGCCATGATGAGTAAAACCACAAAAGAACAGTTCTAAAGAACGAGTAAATAACATTTTGTGCTACCAAGGACCAAACACCAAAGCCTTTCCAGGCCATAACTAATGAAATGGCAGTAGAAATAATGAGCGCTGATGTGTTTACTTTTGTTTGGGTTTTAAAATCAGATGCCTTTATGAAAATGACTGTCTGTATCAACCCAAATCCATTGAAAAGAAGTGAAAGGAAGAGCACCCGTGAAACAGGTATAAGAAATGGCTCGTTAAATAGATTTGCAATTAAAGGAGCACTAAAGAAAAGTATGATATAAAGTAGTGCACTAATTGCAAGGTTGAAATAAAAAACAGAGTTGTACTCTAATGAACTTACTTCTTTGCGATTCAGCAAAGCACGGGCAAACCCGCTATCAATCAACAAGGAGGAGATTGCTGTGAAAATAAGCAAAGACCCCATTATCCCGAATGCAGTCACATCCAGCATCCTCAATAAGAATACACTGCTAATCAGAAATACTAACTTCTGACCAAACTTATCGAGAAAGCTCCAAAAGAGAGCAGTAACAGTTCTTTTCTTTAATGTTGAATCGGACATTTAAAGCCAATTATAAATTTAATATTTACAAAAATACGATAACTTTTCTACTTCCTTTGTGCACAATATACAAATTGTGAGAATTGGATGGTATGTTTTCCAATTTTTTCTATAAGTTTGGGTGAGATATGGGTCTGTGGTGTGGGGTATGAGGTTACATCACTTAAAATTCACAACTCACTTGTTACTTTCTACTTTCGACTTACCTATTATGACACTAACAAATAAAATAAAACAATACGCCCTTTCGTTAGGCTTTGATGCTTGCGGAATCTGTTGTGCAGAATCATCTGGTGAAGAAGACAATCTGCGCGAATGGATACGTATGAACTATCAAGGCGATATGTCATATTTGGAAAGGAACATTGAAAAGCGAGACGATCCACGTCTATTGGTGCCTGGAGCAAAGTCAATTATATCAGTTGCCTTAAATTACTACCCACATGAAAAGCGTGACGAGTCATTTCCCAAGTTTGCCTACTATGCCTACGGCAAAGACTATCACTTCATTATAAAAGATAAGCTGAAGCAGCTTTTTGATTTCACACAAACGATTTTCCCCGACCTCCAAGGACGTTTCTTCAGTGATTCTGCTCCTGTGTTGGAACGTTATTGGGCAGCAAAAGCAGGATTGGGTTTCATTGGTAAAAACACCCTGTTGATTATCCCAGGAAAAGGATCTTTCTTCTTTTTGGGAGAGTTAATTATTAATCAGGAGTTGGACTATGACGAACCCCTCAATTTATCTTGTGGCAATTGCACCCGATGTTTGCAAGCGTGCCCAACGGGCGCAATAGAAAAAGCACACTTGGTAAATGCCACTCGTTGCATCTCTTATCAAACAATTGAGAAGAAAGGAGAGCAAGATGAAGATGTCTCAACAGACGATTGGGTGTATGGGTGCGATGTATGCCAACTTGTTTGTCCATGGAACAGATTTTCCACCCCACATACCACTCCCGAATTTAATCCATCACCTGAGTTTATGTCCCTCGATTTAGATAAGCTCCAAACAATGAATCAAGAACAATTTAGTAGCATCTTTTCCAAATCTGCTGTGAAGCGGACAAAATTGGTGGGGATGGAGAGGAATGTGAGGAAATATATTCAGTTTCGGGATAAGTGACGAATAAAGTATAAGATACAAAGCGATAATAGTTGCTTATAGGTAGTTGTTTAACTATATTTGTAATAGTTATATGAGTTGACCTTCATTTTTCGAAAAAAACAAACGCAATGATCAGACTAAGCAAAAAGCAAGAGATTTATATTCAAATTGGCATAATATCACTTCTTTTGATTTTTTTGATTCCATTACCCAACAATGAAACTATAATCAATCTTCTGTTTTCAAAATCAATTACTACATCAAATTCATATTATAGTATAAACTTCGTGTTATTTGTATTTACTGTTTTTGCTTTTCTTAGACTGAGAAAGAACCTAAAACAAATGAACTCTAAATGGAGATATTTATTATATTTCATTGTAGTAATCTGGATTGCAGGCGGCATAAGAACAACAATTGGAGAACAAATAATGAGTTTCAGAAATGGCCTTAGTGCAATTGAGTTTCAATTTGACAATAGTGAAATAAAATATCGAAAAGATACGCTTGGAATGGTGCATGCAGAAGGTCATGTTTTTTTTAGAAATTTTAGTTCAGATACGGTAGTGTTTAGAGGTGTTTTGCATGGTGAGAACTTTGGCTTACTATACAATGATAGTATTGCTGATATTTTAGTTCCAGTTGTAAACCCCTTAGATAAACAAATAAAAATTCCACCAAAGTCAACTAAAGGATATCCGATTAGATTTAGCAAAGAACTTGAAGTAAACAATTTGCTTCATTCCACCTACAATGGATCAATTAATAAAATAAGTAGATTTACAATTTACTCCGACAACGACAAAAGGGTTTTTATTTATTGAAAATAAGAGCCTTATAGTTACCTGGTTTCTCTTTGATAGACAGGTCTGTGTTAGCGCAAGTCTCTAACTTGTGCTTTACTGCGAATAGCGCAAATTTATAGACTGATCTGGAGATCTGCGCCAACGAAAAAACGAATACTCTCCTGTGAGTTTTTTGCTAACGCAATATTAAGGCCTCCCCAAAATATCTTTTCCTATATTCCCGATTTATAGCTATTTTTGTGTAATAATAAATTCTATGGAAGATAATTTCGATATTCACGAGAACAAACATTTGCAGGACCACGAACGAGAGTTCGAGAACTCCTTGCGTCCACTGTCTTTTGCCGGTTTTAGTGGACAGAGCAAAGTTGTCGAGAATCTTAAGATATTTGTGAGTGCAGCCAGTATGCGCGGCGAATCGTTGGACCATGTTCTTTTGCACGGTCCTCCAGGGCTGGGAAAGACTACTCTTTCTAACATCATTGCCAATGAACTCAATGTTGGTTTTAAGGTCACATCAGGTCCTGTTTTGGATAAACCTGGTGACTTGGCAGGATTACTTACTTCATTAGAAGTAAACGATGTTTTATTTATTGATGAAATACATCGGCTCTCACCCATAGTTGAAGAGTATCTATACAGTGCCATGGAGGATTTTCGTATCGACATTATGATTGATAAAGGTCCGAGTGCACGCTCCATACAGATTGATTTAAATCCATTCACACTTATTGGTGCAACCACACGTAGTGGTTTGTTGACAAGTCCGCTCCGTGCACGATTTGGAATAAATATGCACCTTGAGTATTATGATATGGACACACTCCAAGGTATTATATTGCGCTCTGCCTCCATTCTTCAAGTAGCATGCAAAGAGGATGCTGCTTATGAGATTGCCTCTCGCAGTCGGGGCACACCTCGTGTTGCCAACGCATTGTTGCGCCGTGTGAGGGATTTTGCTCAAGTAAAAGGAACAGGTAAAATTGATTATGAGATTGCAACTTATGCTTTGGAGGCATTAAATATTGATCGTTTTGGATTGGATGAAGTCGATAACAAGATACTTGTAACCATTATCGACAAATTCAGAGGAGGTCCGGTTGGCATTACCACCATTGCTACTGCTATAGGCGATGACCCTGGAACAATCGAGGAAGTGTATGAGCCTTTCTTAATCAAAGAGGGTTTCTTGAAACGCACACCTCGCGGACGTGAAGCAACTCATTTGGCTTATGAGCATTTGGGTAGAAAGCGTCATGATGATCAGGGGATGCTGTTTTAGATTCTTGTTTTGGTGCAAACCCCTTCTGTTTTGCGATATCTTACTGCTACAATTATCCAAATAGGCACCTATTCATGAAATCTTACTGCTACGATTATCCAAATAGGCACCTATTCATGAAATCTTATTGCTACAATTATTCAAACCGACACCTATTCATATAATCTTACTCCTACAATTATACAAACAAGCCTCATTCTATTAAATCTTACTCATAAGTCTCTCTTTCCATTCCAAAAAATGTTAACTATTTAATAAATGATTTAAGGGATTAATCAAGTGTGGGAAATTATTTTACCTTTGCATAGTTGTTTAAACAACAGTTTCAATTGTTGCATCTCTAAAGTGTCTTGTTTTGAAAGTAAATGAAAAGGAAGTATTTGATATTCTGACTGGTAAGATCTCAACTACCATTAATCGTGCTTTGCTGAGAGCTTTTGCTCAAGAGGAGGTTAGCATAACAACTGAGCAGTGGTCAGTAATGTCTTGCCTGTGGCATGAAGACAAAGTTACGCAACAACAACTTTGCGATTTAACGCGCAAAGATAAGCCCAGTATGACTCGTCTGATTGATAACTTGGAAAAAAATAACTTGGTTTTCCGTCATCCACACTCAACGGATCGACGTGTAAACCTTATTCACCTAACCAAAGATGGTGCAGACTTGCGTGAGAAGGTCACTAATATAGTGAAGGGAGTCGTTGATAAAGCATTGATGGATATCAGTGATAAAGAGGTCGCAACATCACGTAATGTGTTGACTAAAATCATTAGCAACTTAGATTCATAAATCACATAGTTTTTTAAAAACATATTTTTATTTCGCAAATTGGTTGCGTAGGCAACCGTTGTTCTATTAATTAAATTGAAAATGAGAAGAATAATACTTTATATCACTCTTTGTTTGACTGTTTCATTGTCAGCACAAGATGTGTTTACTGTAGATGATTGCCGAGAAATGGCTTTGGAGCATAATGCTTCCATCAAAATTGCTAAAGAGAATGTGAAAGCAGCACGAAGCATGAAGAAGGCTGCATTTACTCAGTTTTTACCTAACTTTTCAGCTATGGGTGCATATACCTGGAACGAGAAAAATATATCGTTGCTTGCACACGATGAGTTTTTGCCTGTTGGGGTGAAACAGGCTGATGGAAGTTTTGGTATAG
>DATERO010000065.1:0-5794 GCA_035271465.1 Dysgonamonadaceae bacterium
TCTATGTTCGAGTCAAGTGTGTTACCATTTGAAGCTATTGCTACTTTCATATTCCTTGCATTTTACGACCTCTTCTTCCGTGACTACCTTTCCTTTTCATATAATCTCCACATTGTGGACAAACTTCCTCTTTGCATGGTCTGCCCAATTGATGCGGTTGTTCAAATTGACATTGAGGACAAACACATATATCATCTTTTTGCATATCAACAGACTCGTCAGTTAAATCAAAGTCGGAAATATCTTTACTCCCACACAATGGACACGCTTCAATGGGCAGGTGCTTGTGTGGATGGCTGAAGTAGCTGGTGCACGAATTGCATTGGTGCCAATCACTATCGAAGTAAACCTTTCCTCCCTCGATGCTCATTTGACGACCTTCTACAAAAGCCAAAGCTATTTTCTGTAATGCAGCCGCATAAATGCGTGTAAAGGTCGGGCGAGATACGTTCATCATAACAGATGCTTGATGGTGATTCAATCTATCGTAATCAATCAATCGCAAAGCCTCATACTCTTCGAACAGTAGATTGATAGGTTCTGTTGATTTCTTTTCTGTATTTCCTCCATAAGGTTTGAAGCCTTTTATTGAGGGAGGATTGAGTATTTTACGGGGTCTTTTTAAGCGTGCACACATGTATTTTAGTTATTGTTTACGACAAATATAGTGAACCATGGTTCATAATACAAGTATTTTCTGGTATTTTAGAAGCACTTTAATTAAACTTCGAATAAGTGGTCCAAGCAAAAAACATTTTTTATGTACTTGACCCATATTTATAAATAAAACACACAGTAAATTGAACGATATTTCTAATAAAACATACTTAATTAAGATCACGTTACATTACAACAAGTCATATAGACTATGGGAACGTGTATTAATTTGGGAAAATAGCGCAAGCCGAATGAAAATATCTGTTCTTTTCCATTTCTTGTCAATTTGGTATACCAAAGGACCTATTTATGTGTATAAGTGGTATTTCCTTAAAAAAACTCCTCAAACAAAAGTCTGAAATAAATTGTCTCCCATAATTTGCAATGGATAAAAGTCTGGATTATCGACAAGAGATAGATAATTTCTACTAAATAGACACACACTGTATTTTTATAGACCAACTGTTCGAATGACTCCATGAATACATCAACACAGTCGACAAAACAACGCAATTATCTGATAATTAGCGCATAATACGGAGTAAATTAATAAAAAGCATTAAACCTTTTACTACATATGAGTGTCTATAGAATAGTATTAACCAATTAAAATTTTTATAATATGAAAAAGTACTTATTTTTAGTAACAGCGTTGTTAATTACAATGACTATGTCTATGTCTGCTCAAAACAACAATCGACAAAACGGCAATAATAGACGTAGCACACAAATGGTGAGATTGACTCCCCAAGAAAGAGTTGATTTGATGGCTAAAGAACTTGATCTAACAGCTGAACAAAAAACAAAGGTGCTAGCCTTAATTGAAAAACAAGACAAAGAACGCTTGGAACAAATTGAGAAACAAAGAGAGCAACGCAATACTGGAGTTCAGAATAGTGAAGCTCGACGTGAAGAGATGCGTGCATCAAGACTCAAAGAAGTTGAAAAACAAAATGCAGACTTAGAGAAAATTATCGGTAAAGAAAAAGTTGCAAAGTGGAACGAATCACGACGTACAACACGTGAATCTAACCGAGCTGGAAGAGTAAACCCTTAATTTAATATATGAATTCTCTTTAAAACATTCACTCTGTTGGAGCACCTTTCGAAAGAAAGGTGCTTTTTTTGTGTCAACAAACAAGTTAGATTGCTATTAGGTAAGATAGTCACATTTTTATTATCTTTGTGCTAAACAACAAACAATAGAACAATGAAAAAACTTTTCTTTATGTTAGCATCCATCCTTGTGCTTGCATCATGCACAGGTAATAAAAAAGCAGAAACCAGTGACACGTCGTCACAGAATGATTTTGATGAAACATTTGAATATTCGGTTGACAAGTTCGCAGATATTGAAATACTGCGTTATCAAGTTCCAGGATTCAATGATTTATCCTTACAACAAAAAGAGTTGATTTATTATCTTTCGCAAGCCGCGCTTGAAGGTAGAGATATTTTGTATGATCAGCATAACAAATACAACTTGACAATTCGTAGAACGTTGGAAGGCATATACGAAAACTATTTTGGTGACAAGAACACCGAAGAGTTTAAGAAATTTGAAACCTACTTGAAACAGGTGTGGATGGCAAATGGCATTCATCATCACTACTCAGAAGACAAAATAATTCCTCAATTTTCGAAAGAATACTTAGCTCAATTGGCTAAGTCGATTGACCCTGCAAGAATGCCTGTCAAAGATGGAGCATCGGCTGGTGAGCTAATCGAAACAATTACTCCAATAATGTTTGACCCCGACATCTATCCGAAGCGTATCAATCAAGCTGCTGGAGTGGATCTTGTAAAAACATCAGGAGTAAACTTCTATGAAGACGTTTCGGAAAAAGAAGTAGATGCTTTTTACAATGAGATGAAAGATCCTAATGACAACACTCCTATTTCATATGGTTTGAACAGCAAAGTGGTGAAAGAGGATGGTGTGATAAAAGAACAGGTATACAAAATAGGAGGAATGTATTCTCCAACTATACAACGCATTGTCAACTGGTTAGAAAAAGCTGCTAACGTGGCAGAGAACGACCAACAAAAACAAGTGATACTTTCTCTTATCGAGTTCTATAAGACAGGTGACTTGAAAAAGTTTGATGACTACTCGGTACTTTGGGTGAAAGACTTAAACAGCCAAGTTGATTTCATCAATGGTTTCATAGAAACCTATACTGACCCATTGGGTATGAAAGGAACATGGGAATCAATCGTGAACTTCAAAAACATTGAAGCTACTAAACGAACAACAATTATTAGTGACAATGCACAATGGTTTGAGGACAATTCTCCAATAGAAGACAGATTTAAGAAAGAAGAAGTGAAAGGCGTTTCAGCAAAGGTGATTACAGTTGCTATTTTGGGTGGCGATTGCTATCCTGCAACACCAATTGGTATAAACCTACCCAACGCTGATTGGATTCGTCGTGATCATGGATCAAAATCTGTAACCATTGAAAACATTACTGAAGCTTATGATAAAGCTTCTCTTGGAAATGGATTCTCTGAAGAGTTTATGTGGAGTGATAAAGAAGTAGAGATGGCTAAGAAGTATGGTTCAATCACAAATAATCTACACACCGACTTGCATGAGTGCTTGGGACATGGTTCTGGCAAGTTGCTTCCGGGAGTAAGTAGCGATGCACTAAAAGCATACGGTAGTCCAATTGAAGAAACGCGTGCAGATCTGTTTGGATTGTATTATATGGCTGATCCTAAAATGGTGGAATTAGGCTTACTTCCTGATGAAGAAGCATACAAAGCACAATACTATAGTTACCTGATGAATGGTGCAATGACTCAACTTACACGTGTTCAACCCGAGAAAGACATTGAGCAAGCACACATGCGCAATCGTCAACTGATTGCTACTTGGGTACTAGAAAAGGCAAAAGAGAGCAATGCTGCAGAAATGAAGCAACGTGACGGAAAAACTTATATCGTTGTTAACGATTATGAGAAAATAAGAGAATTGTTTGGAGAATTACTTGCTGAAATACAACGTATAAAATCGACAGGTGATTTTGAAGGTGCCAAAAACCTCATCGAAACATATGCAGTAAAAGTGAACCAACCAATTCACAAAGAGGTATTGGAACGTTATGAAGCATTAAACTTATCTCCATATCGTGGCTTTGTAAATCCTGTTTATAAACTGGTGACAAACGATAATGGTGAAGTAACTGATGTGACAATCTCCTATGATGAAAGCTATGTAGACCAAATGTTGCGATATTCACAACAATACTCCTCTCTACCAAATAATAACTAATGAATAATTTAAGAAAACAAGCTGTCTTTTCAGGCAGCTTGTTTTTTCATTTTGATAAAAAAAAGTGCAAACAAAACAACAGCCTTTTATAACAGTAGTTACCGTATGCTATAACTCTAAAGATCATATAAAAGAAACAATAACAAGTGTAATAAACCAAAGCTATAGCAACAAAGAATATATAATAATAGATGGCGCATCAACTGATGGGACATTAGAAATTATTGAACCTCTTCGGAAACATATTGACGCTTTCATCTCTGAGCCAGACAACGGAATCTACCATGCAATGAACAAAGCTGTGGCCAAATCTTTGGGAGAATGGGTAATATTTATGAATGCTGGTGACGTTTTTGTTGATAATTCCATATTGAAACAAGTTAGTTATTCGTTGAACAAAGATATAGATGTACTTTATGGTGATATATTGGTATTGAAAAACAAAAAGCTTGAAGTAAAAGAGGCTCCTCCGGAAATAGATGATTTTCATCGCATGCCATTTTGTCATCAAGCAGTTTTCACACGCACATCACTATTGAATGAGTATCCCTTTGATGAGAAATATCATTTCTCCGCCGATTTCAAACTCTATAAAGAATTGCAGTTAAATAATTTCAGATTCCAAAAAACTCCTATTCCAATCACAGTTTATGACAGAACAGGAATTTCTAATAGTCAACGAACAAAAGGATTATCCGAAAACATTGCCATTATTAAAGAAGTAGACAATTGGAAACAGAAACTACTTTTATTGCCACGACTTTATCTAGTAAAGTATTGGCAAACACTCAGAAATCTATTAAAAAACAAATAAATCACTCCAACTCAAAACAGTAAGATGACTTACGAAGAAACCGTTCAGTATCTATATAGTCAAATGCCCGAATATCAGCGTGTAGGTCACACTGCATACAAGGAGGGATTGGACAATAGTCTTGCTTTAGACGCACATTTCAAGCATCCACATCGTCATTATCAAACCATTCATGTGGCAGGTACAAACGGCAAGGGATCAACCACTCATCTTTTAGCAGCTGTTCTTCATGAGGCAGGATACAAAGTGGGTTTGTATACATCGCCACATCTCATTGACTTTAGAGAGCGCATTCGTGTAAATGGAGAAATGATTAGTAAAGATTTTGTAATTGATTTTGTGAAAAATCATCGAAACGCTTTTGAACCTATCATGCCCTCCTTTTTCGAACTGACCATGGAGATGGCTTTTCTCTATTTCCAAGTAGTGGAGGTTGATGTTGCGATAATCGAAACAGGTTTGGGAGGCAGACTTGACAGCACAAATATCATCTCCCCCAACCTTTGTATCATTACTAATATTGGTTTAGATCATACCCAATATCTTGGAGATACACTTCCAAAAATTGCTGCTGAAAAAGCGGGCATAATTAAACCAGAAACACCAGTAGTGATAGGAGAAATAGAAAACGAAGAAGTACGCGATGTGTTTTTAAACAAAGCTCACTCCGAGAATGCACCTATCGTTTTTGCAGAGGAGGTAATGGATAGTTTTCGTTCTGAAATTACTAAGGATGGATGGATATTGAGTAACGATAATTATCACAACCTAAGAAATGAGCTGGGAGGATGGGTGCAAAGCAAGAATGCCAGAACGGTGCTTGCAGCAATTCAGGAATTAATAAAGATAGGATTTAAAATACCCCATGATGCAGTGTATAAAGGTTTTGCAAATGTGGTAGAGCTAACAGGACTGATGGGTCGATGGCAAACATTGCAACACAATCCGAAGATTATTTGTGACACGGGTCATAATAGTCATGCAATACGACATATCGTAAGACAGCTTCACGATGAAAGATATAAAACACTCCATATTGTGTTTGG
>DATERO010000066.1:0-7288 GCA_035271465.1 Dysgonamonadaceae bacterium
CGTTTTAGCTCACTCTGTACTCCAGGTTGGTGCTTTTTCTCTCGTTTTAGTGTAATCTGAGTATTAAGTCAATACTTTTTCATGCGTTTAAGCTTAAAAATAGAACCGAGAGCCTCTTTCCATATTGAATTATTAGCTAACTTTGTAAATTAATAAAACATCTAAATCCATAATATTAATGAAGCACTTAACATTTTTAGCGGTAGCGATCATACTGTTAGCAACCGCATGTAACCCACAAAAAGAGAGTAAAATATTGAAACAATCAGATTTCCCCACACCACCAGTAGCCGAAGTTAGACCCGATACGTTTGTCGAATTCAGTCACCAACGTATCGATGAGTACTACTGGATGAAAGATAAAACTAACCCAAAAGTAATTGAGTATCTCAATGCTGAGAATGCATATGCAGATACAGTAATGGCATCTACAAAAGGTTTGCAAGAGACCATTTACAGTGAAATACTGGGTCGTATGAAAGAGGACGATGAGAGTTACCCCTCACTCAGAGACGGATATTACTACTATAGTCGTTCTGAAGCTGGCAAGCAATACCCCACATATTGTAGAAAAAAAGGCGAGATGGATGCAGCGGAAGAAATTATATTTGACATAAACGAAATGGCCGAGGGTAAACCAGCATTTATCTTCAGAGGCTACTCCATTAGCCCCGATAATAGCAAGGCTGCCTATTTTTTCAATGAAACTGGCTCGTATGCCGAGTTCCAAATGCGTATAAAAGACTTATCTTCTGGCGAAGATGTTGGTTTCAAGGTTGACGGAGCAACTTCAATTGCTTGGGCAAATGATAATAAGACACTTTTCTTTGGAGTAATTGACAACACGTTGCGTTCGTATCAAGTACGTCGTCAAAAACTAGATGAGACAGAAAGTCAATTGGTGTATCAAGAAGACGATGCTAAGTTTTCAGCCTATGTTTCGGGAAGCAAAACAAAGGAGTATATTTTCATAGGTAGTGCAAGTTCAACTACCTCCGAAGAGCATTTCATATTGGCCGATCAGCCCATGTCGAAGCCCACAATCTTTATTCCTCGCAAGCAAGATGTGGAGTACTCGGTGCATCCACACAAAGATTTCTTTTTTGTACAATATAAAGATAAGGAAAACCTGAATGGAAAGATTTATAAAACTCCCCTCAAAGGATATGAAGATAGGTCAACTTGGACAGAGTTTGTGGCTCACGACCCCAATATCCGCATCGAGAGTCTTGATATTGTAAAGGACTTTGTTGCGCTTGAGTTGCGCCGAAATGGGCTAAATGAAATAGTGGTAAAACCCATTGCAGAGGAGGGTGAGATTAGAGCAATTGAATTTCCTGAACCAGTTTACAACACATCTCTCATTGGAAATCCAGAGTATGATGCAACTACTATACGTTATTCTTATACATCGCTGAACCGTCCCACAACGCTTTTCGAATATAATATTTTAAGTGGCGAGATAATTAAGTTGAAAGAACAAGAAGTCCCCTCAGGTTTTAATCCCGATGATTACACAGTGGAAAGGATTTGGGCAACAGCACCTGATGGAGTTGAAATTCCGATGGCAATTGTGTATAAAAAAGAGTTGAAAAAGGATGGTAGCAATCCAGCACTTATTTATTCATACGGAAGCTATGGTATAAGCTCAGACGTATACTTCAGTACTGCCTATTATAGTTTAATTGATAGAGGCTTTGTGTTTGCAATTGCACAAATTCGTGGTGGTAGCGACATGGGTGAGCAATGGTATGAAGATGGTAAACTGCTGAAAAAGAAAAATACATTTACAGACTTTATCGCTTGTAGCGAAAAACTCATAGCTGACAAATACACATCGGCTGACAAATTGGCTGCCATGGGCGGTAGTGCAGGAGGACTGTTGATGGGAGCTGTTGCAAATATGCGTCCCGATTTATATCAAACTATTGTGGCACAAGTGCCATTTGTAGACGTTATAACAACTATGTTTGACGAAACGCTGCCTCTCACCACAGGTGAGTATGAAGAGTGGGGCAACCCGAATGAAGAGGAGTATTACAACTATATTAAGTCTTACTCGCCCTACGATAATGTGAAAGAACAAGACTACCCCAACTTCCTGATTACAGGTGGCATCAATGATTCGCAAGTTCTATTCCACGAGCCCTCGAAATGGGCAGCAAAGCTGCGTAAATTTAAAACAGACGACAATATTGTGCTTCTGCACATGAATATGGAATCGGGACATGGTGGTGCAACGGGTAGATATAGTCGAATAAAAGATGTAGCGTTTGAATTTGCGTTTATATTGGATAGGGTCGGGATTGATAAATAGAAAAAAAAGGGCAAACGGATCAATAAACAGCATCTTAATTATCCGAAAACGCTGCACTAAAGAGCGTAGCTTACCAAATTGAAAAGGAGCAAATGGTTTTAATCATTTGCTCCTTTTCTAATTTTATTCAGTTTGCTTCTCTTAGAAGCTATATGCGTTTACATATTAATAATGCCAATTCTAAATAGCTTTATTTTACTCACGAATAAGGTACAACCCACTCGCATGAGGTGCTAAGTCTTGTGAAAATGTTTCTGAGAACTTACCGATTGTCTCTCCTGACCACATATCTATAATAGTACACTCTCCATCTATATCAATATCGCTTAAATCTACTGAAACAGATTGTGGAGACTCATCATCCGATATGTTGAATAAAGCCAAGTAAATATCAGAGTTTTGTGAGTTTTTTGAAGTAACAGCAACTTTACCATCTTCTTGGTATAGCTGTCTTACGTCAGTGCCCTCTCGGTGCATTTTTAATACCTCTTTATTAGTTAATAATGACAATGTAAAAGGATCATTACTTGGCAAGTCGCCACCAAACATTAGAGGAGAGCGGAATATTGTGAAGAACGACATAAGTGTATATTGTTCGTCCTTTGTTAGACGGGTCATGCGATCTTCACCTCGTTCACCACGAATAGATATTCTTCCCAATGGAATCATATCGCAGTCGGGCCATGTTCCGGGTGCAATGTATGGATACCAATCTTCACTCACTTTCATTAAGTGAGGGATATCTCTCCATATGTCCCAAACATCATCAACCATACGCCACATGTTTGCATTTTCACTCACATGTTCGGCATCTTCAATTGGTGTTTTCCCTGGAGATGTACTTAAAACCATTGGACGACCGCAATTGTCAATTGCATTTCTAATCAGCTCAATTTCTTCTGTATGATAGGGACGGGACAAATCGTCGATTTTAATAAAGTCAACTCCCCATTCTGCATACATATTAAAAATTGAATTATAGTATTCTTGTGCTCCCGGTTTGCTTGCATCAATTGTATAGTTGTCTCTCAACCATGGACACTGTAGTTCTGTAGAGTAAATTTGATCTGCTGTAATTCCATCAGTTCCTAAAATGGGCAATTTATTCTCAACAGCAATTACTGGAATACCTCTCATTATATGGATTCCAAATTTCAAACCCTTTTCATGAACATACTTTGCTAATTCTGAGAATCCTTTTCCATCTTCTGCCGAAGGAAAACGATTAAGCGCTGGTGTGTAACGACCATATTCATCAATAACATAGATCGGATCAGTTTGATTGTATCCACCCGCTTTATCATTTTCCACAAACCAGCGAATATCTACAACAATATACTCCCATCCATACTCCTTTAAGTTATCAGCCATGTAATCTGTATTGGCTTTCACTTCCTGTTCAACTACAGTAGGCCCATAACAATCCCAACTATTCCATCCCATAGGGGGTGTTTGTGCCCATGTTTTGAATTCACCTTTCTCAAAAGGTTCGGCTTTGCTTTCAGTTTGACAAGAAAAAACTGTAGCTATCAATACTACAGCAATACAAAGTTTCAATGTTCTCATGTTTAATTTTATTGATTAGTGTTATATATGAATTACATTTAATAGATAGTAGCCAAAGATATCGAAAATATATGTTTTTGTGAAGTGTGTTTGAGCAGAAACATTGCAAGATGAGAATTTTAATGGCTATAAGATAAACGTAATGGTGGGAGCCCACCCTTACGTTTATCTTGTTTAGCTGAGTTGTCTTGCAGCAATGTTCGAAATAGCTAGCAGTCAACATCATTATCCTTGATTCATCTTGTTACCTAATAGGCGATATATTTATCTCACGTTCAAACATTGTTGGGTAGACCCAGTAGCTTCGCAATACACCGCGTGGAGTGTCTCCCACTCCAGTAGTTGCATAGTCCAAGTTGAAAGTAATGCCATCTTGTTTCTGCAATTGATATGTATAGATTGACTTTGTTAGATTTTCAGTAGAATAGGGATATGCATTAAAGTTGAACAATTCATTAACTTTAAACTGTAATCCTTTTCCTTCATTATCTGTCATTTTAACCCATCTGTTATCTGTTCTTAAGCCATAGTCTCCGGGTTTAATATATGGTACATACATATCATCAACCGTTGAGTTGTAAATTCCAATTTTATATCCACTTTTTCTACCAGGGTAGTTTTCCTGAGGTCCACGTCCATACCATTCAACTTTGTCAAGGCTGTTGTCAAGAGTAAAAGTCAATCCAAAACGTGGGAAATACAAGGGTAAAGTTCCTTGGGGTTTGGAGGTGTGCTTTATTATAATCTCTCCATTTCCTTTAATGATATAGGTATAGATGTTTTCTAAACCATTGTATTGAATACTTCTGTTTTCTTGGAAATTATTATATTGATTTTCCATACCAAACAATGTAATCTGCCTTATATTGACATAAACATTTCCATCTACCTCTGATACTCTTGTATGGATTGGGTAATAAGACAATTGATTTATACCTGTTGAATAGAATTCTGTAGCTACAAAATTACCGTAACCTCTTTTCCAGTTTGAAGAACGAGCTGCCCACGAGCCCCAATCATCTACGTCGTTTGCCATCGGAGCGCGCCAAACATCTACCAATAGTGGAGATTTCAGCATCTCTTTTCCATCTACTACCATTGAAGATAAAGCACCTAGTTTTTTGTCGAAACTGTACTCAAACCCTTCTCCTGTAACTATTACATTTGTTTCAGACTGTGAAAAAACAGCTTTGTCAGAAGTTTGTTTAACCAATTCTTTATTTTTTCTCCACGGGAGTTCGAGTTGACTCCATGAAACTTCATGTCCTGCTTTTGCCCAAACTCTATCTTCTTTCAATGAAGAGCTTACTGTTATACGATATTCCACGCCTTCAGTTAATGTTGGTTTGGAGTATGGTATCTTAAATACTTTTCTTTCTAATGGTCCAACTTCAAGTTCAAGCTCTCCCTTCTCCAGTACATCGCCATCTGCTTCCAAAAACCATTGAGTTTTATATTGAGAGGCATTAGTAAAACTATTTCTGTTCCATACTTCTACCATACCGGTTTCAGCATCAAGAAGAGTAACGGAGATAGGTTGTACCACTTTTTTCATTTCCCACATTTCAGGTTGAACTTCTCTGTTTCCCCAAATATGTCCATAGTTTCGGGCACCTGCTCCATAGCTCAAGAATGTGCCATGATTCGTTTCTTTCTCAAAGTCGAGCCATAAAGCGGCATTTTCGGCATTGAAATTACCTGGAAGAACAGCATCATAGAATATTCCAACATTGTCAAGAATTGCATCACACATATAGCTTGGATTTTGCGAACCATCCATTTCAGAGTCGCGCCCTAAACTTATTGTGAAAGGAAGATTCTTGATTCTTCCACTAACTTGCTTGCTACCCTTTTTATCATTGTCAATATATATTGTCATTTCATTGCCATTGTATATTGCAGTTAACTGATGCCAGTTGTTTTCCCAATTATTGGGTAAGCCTACACGTAACGTATGTTTTGTATTGGTGTAGATATAGAAGTCTAGAGAATCTGTTTTAACTTGACGAATTCCATATTGATTTGATCCCTTTGTTATAAAATATCCTCCACTTGCATTTAGTTTTCTTGGAAAAACATCCATAGTAATGGTTAATTTATCGTCTTCAACCTCTAAGTTGCTATGTCTGTATATTTCGACCCACTGATCATGACCATTCAAACTGACACCTTTACCTGTTTTACCTTCCACCAATTTGATATTGTTGCCCATCAAATGAACAGGTGTCTTGTTGGGCGATTTATCTTCTATCTGACGTATATATTCTGTGATACCTGGACTTACAAAATCCCAAATAGCTCCACCTATAATTCTTGGGTGGGAGTAGATAGTGTTCCAGTAATCTTCCATTCCACCTCCTGCATTACCCGCTACAGAAAGATACTCATCCATAAATGATGGTCGAACATCATTGTCAAATCCCAAACCTATCCCCATATCCATCTCAAGAGGACTTGGATAGCGCGGACCAATAATATCCTCAGCTGGATGTGAGTATGCATTGCCTCCATACATCCAATATCGCGTATGGTCATATTTTTTACCTTCGTCAATTACTTCGGTAATGTTCGATCCTTCACCGCTTTCATTACCAGCACTCCAAAATAATATAGATGGATAGTTTCTGTCACGTAACACCATTTTTCTAGATCGGTCACGATACATTTCGGTAAACTCCGGAAGATTAGATACATATTCTGTTGCATGGGCTTCTGTGCCGGCTTCATCAATTACATATAAGCCATATTCATCAGCTAATTGCAGGTATTTATTTACAGGGGGATAATGTGCTGTCCTTACCGAGTTAAAGTTGAATTGCTTTAAAATTTCGAAGTCTTTTCTGATAATCTCTTCTGTCATCGTATGACCTAAGTCAGCATGTTGCATATGCGAGTTTGTAGCATTTATTTTAACTGGCACACCATTTAAAGTAAACACTCCATCTTCAATCAAAGTCTCTTTGAACCCGATTCGTTGTTCTACGACATCCTGAATTGTTCCATCCTCAGTCAATAACTCCATCTTCAAGGTATAAAGATTTGGCGTTTCTGATGTCCATTTTAAAGGATTAATAATCTCTTTCTTCAGTTCTAGATGCTTTTTGCCAGGAGTATCCATTGAAAACTTGTCACTTGTCATCTCTTCAACCAAATTGTTGTTTGTATCATACAAAAATGCTTTCAATGTATACGAAGCGGTTGGAGAATCCGTGTGTTTCTTTATATCAACTTGAACAGAAAGATCCGCATCTGTATAGGTTTCGTCCAAATCGGTTACCACGTACCAGTCAAATAATCGAACATTTGGAGTAGCATATACGCTAACATCATCAAAAATTCCAGCAAATCTCCAATAGTCTTGCCCTTCGAGGTAATAGCCACTAGAGTATTTAGTAACAAAAACAG
>DATERO010000067.1:0-9416 GCA_035271465.1 Dysgonamonadaceae bacterium
TAGTTTTTATAAATTTCTGTATACTTTTCTACGTTTTCTGCATTAGGGTAATAGGTATGTGCAAAGCCTGAATTCATAGCTTTCTGTGCATCTTCTACTTTGCTGTAAATACCAGCAGCGGTAGCTGCAAACATTCCTGCACCCAGAGCACATGCTTGTTCAGTTTTACAAACTTGTATAGGCATATTTAATACATCGCTTAAGGTTTGCATCACAAAAGGTGATTTTAATGCAATACCACCAATGCCAATTACATTATCTATCCTTACTCCTTCTTCACGCATTCGCTCAACTATGGCTCGTGAGCCAAAAGCTGTAGCTTCAACCAAGGCTCTAAAGATTCTTGGAGCACTACTACCAAGTGTAATTTCAGTTATTGCTCCTTTTAGTTCTTGGTTTGCATCTGGCGTTCTGCGGCCATTCATCCAGTCTACTGCAATAATTGTGCTTTCTTCTACTGGAATTTTCTCAGCTTCACGCGTAAGAGCAGGAATGATATCATCCATTGTCTCCTTCAGAAGTTTGGCCTTGGTGTCTTCATCAATCAACTTGCTGTTTGATATTATGCTGTTGAGAGGAAATTCAAGAACTCTTTTAAACCATGCGTATATATCACCAAATGCAGATTGACCCGCCTCCAAACCAATCATGCCTGGAATAACTGATCCATCTACTTGACCACATATACCACTTATTAATTTATCACCAATATCTTCATGAGAGGCAACCATTATGTCGCATGTTGAAGTGCCTAACACACGAACAAACGTATAAGGAGTTACATTTGCTCCTACTGCTCCCATGTGACAATCAAACGCACCACCTGCAACTACAACGTCAGTAGTCAATCCAAGTCTATCTGCCCATTCTTGAGTTAACTTTCCTACAGGCTTGTCTGCTGGAAATGTTTCATCAAAAAGACGATCGCGAAAACCTGCCAGAAGAGGATCAAGAGTTGTTAGGAACTCTTCACTAGGGAGTCCACCCCATTTCTCACTCCACATGGCTTTATGGCCATTGGCACATCTACTTCTAACAATATCTGATGCTGAATTTACTCCAGTAATTAATGATGGCATCCATTCACAATGTTCTACAATAGAGTATGCTGCTTTGCGCACTGATTCGTCTTTTCGAAGTATATGCAAAGCTTTTGCCCAATACCACTCAGAAGAATAAACGCCACCTTCGTAAGCAGTATAGTCAATTTCCCATTTGGAGGCAAGTTCATTGATCTCAGCAGCTTCTTTAATTGCTGTGTGGTCTTTCCACAAAATGAACATTGCATTGGGGTTCTCCGAAAACTCAGGTAATAGAGCCAAAGGAGTACCTTCTTCATTTATAAAAACGGGCGTGCTACCAGTAGTGTCAAAAGCCATTGCTACTACATTTTTAGCAATTTCAGGAGAGCACATTGCCAAGCATTCTTTGACAGAAGCTTCTAGCACCTCTATATAATCTAGAGGGTGCTGTCTATATTGATTTTTTGTTGGAATGCAATAATTTTGTTCTTTCCATCTCGGATAGTACTTAACTGAAGTAGCTACTTCCTCACCTGTTGTTGCATTCACAACCATTGCTCGGGCAGAATCACTTCCATAGTCCAAGCCAATTACATATTTTGTATCCATATTACATTAAGGCTTTATTCAATAAATAAAACACCTCATTATATTGAAGTTCTTTTTTGAAATTATTTATAGTTGTGTCATTATCGATAGTAATTATTTCAATTCCTGCGATATCAGCATAGTCATCCATATACTCTTGAGTAAGTGCATATGTGAAACTACTATGATGTGTTCCACCAGCTAATATCCAAGCAGCTGCTCCAATTTCTAAGTTTGGTTGTGGAATCCAAAGTGCAGAAGCAACTGGCAATTTAGGCAAGTCTTGAGGCTTGATAACATCCACATGATTTACTATCATTCTAAAACGATTTCCCATATCAACTATTGTAGCAGCAAGACCTTTACCTTCATGAGCTGTAAATACTAGTCGGGCTGGATCAGCCTTACCTCCAATTCCTAATGGATGAACCTCTAAACGTGGTTTGTTTTTAGTTATTGCAGGAGATATTTCTAGCATATGAGATTGCAAGATTGCACTATTTTCACCATCAAAGTGATATGTGTAATCTTCCATGAATGAACTACCGCCTTCAAGACCTTGTGCCATAAACCACATTGTTCTAAACAAAGCAGCTGTCTTCCAGTCACCTTCAGCACCAAATCCATAGCCTTCATTCATTAATCTTTGACATGCAAGTCCTGGTAATTGATTTAGACCGTGAAGTGCGTCGAAGTTTGTAGTAAAAGCTTTTGCACCTTTGTCTTTTAGAAAACGACGAAGTGCAACTTCAATTCGAGCTGCTTCAATTATTTGTTGACGGTCTTTACCATCTTTTTTTACATTTGGAGCTAGTTCGTACTCTTCTTCATACACTTTTACAAGTTGGTCAATATCGCTATCTGTAACTTTATCTTGATATTTTACAAGTTCACCGATAGAGTAATAATCAACATGATATCCAAGTCTTAACTCAGCTTCTAATTTATCACCATCTGTAACAGCTACATTATTCATGTTGTCGCCGAAACGTACAATCAGCATGTCTTGTTGATCAGCCCATGCAGCTGTAACACGCATCCACACAGCAATACGTTCTTGAGCTTTCTCGTCTTGCCAATGGCCTACAACAACTTTGCGATTTTTACGCATTCGACTAACCATAAAACCAAATTCACGGTCACCGTGTGCAGATTGATTCAAGTTCATAAAATCCATATCTATTTCACTCCATGGAATCTCTTTATTGAATTGAGTATGAAAATGGAGTAATGGTTTTCTTAAGTTTTGAAGACCGTTGATCCACATTTTTGCAGGAGAAAAAGTGTGCATCCAAGTAATCACTCCAATACACTTATCGCTGTTGTTAGCATCACTAAATGCTTTGCTTACCTCTGCAGAAGAGTTAACAGTACCTTTATATACAACCTTAACAGGTAAATTACCTGACTCGTTTAATCCCTTCACGATTTGATTTGAGTGAGAATCTACAGCTACTACTGCATCTCCACCATATAGAAGTTGTGCTCCAGTAACAAACCAAACTTCATAGTCTTTAAAAATCATAGTTTTATTTTTTTTGATGTTATTATTATTATTATTGTCCGTAATATGCACCTGGCCCATGTTTTCTATAAAAGTGCTTTTTAATGAGATGAGGATTCATCGTAAGATTGGGGTTGACAGAATATGCAATAGAAGCCATTTTTGCAACCTCCTCCATTACCACTGCATTGTGAACAGCTTCATTAGCGTCTTTACCCCATGAAAAAGGTCCATGGTTCTTTACAAGAACACCAGGTATGTAATTTGCATTTAGTCCTTCAAACCTTCTTACAATTACGTTGCCCGTCTCTTTTTCATACTCGCCTTCAACCTCCTCTTGGGTCATATCATCTGTACATGGAATGCCTTCACTAAAATAGTCAGCATGTGTAGTTCCGATACTTGGTATATCGAGACCGGCTTGCGCCCAAGAGGTAGCATATGTTGAGTGGGTGTGTACAATTCCACCAATATCCGGGAATGAATTATATAGAACAAGATGCGTGGCTGTATCAGAAGAGGGCTTAAGTTTTCCCTCAACTATATTTCCTTTCAAGTCAAGTACAACCATATCATCAGCTTTCATTCTTTCGTAGGAAACACCAGATGGTTTTATAACTACCAATCCACTTTCCCTATCAATTGCACTAACGTTTCCCCAGGTAAATATGACCAATCCATGTTTCACCAAATCTAAATTGGCTTGAAAAACTTTCTCTTTTAATGTACTAAGCATTTTTTATTCAAATATAATGAAATTCATTGATTATTAAAAAGACAATATTGTCTTACCATAGTAAAACATAAATGAGAGTAACCAACACGAAGATGACGAATGAACCAAGGGCAAATGCTTTATCTGTCTTATATAGTTCTAGATCTATTGGTAAAGATTTAGGATCTTTATATGGATCATTTGAATTTGAAAATAAGAAGAGAGAAACTGAGAGTATTAGAGCTCCGAAAAAGAAGAATGCTTCAAAACCAATATTCTCAAGATATACAATGAGCTCATTACCATTACCAGTTAGATATAAAATCTTATGAACAGCAGCGCTAAGTATAAAAACAATAGCAGCAACTAAAGATATTCTACCCCATTTAAGCATCTTTTTTCTTTCTGCATCTGAAGGTAGTTCTGCTTCACTTTTTGAGGTATCAACAAATGTCAAAGTAACAAAGATTATAAATAGGATTATAAATATATACCCCATTCTAAATTGGAACGGCATATTTGGAAGCGCAATTTTGAAGAGAACCCCCATAGGGATTGTAAGAATAGATGTCCAAACAGCTGCTTTAGACGATGCTCTTTTCCATAAGAGTCCTAATCCGAAGACGACTATAATACCAGGATAAATAAACCCTGAATACTCTTGGATATATTGAAACGCTTGATCTAATCCACCCAATAGTGGCTTAACAGCAATAAGTGCTATTACTAAAGCTACTAAAGCAGTAATTCTACCTGTACCTACTAATTGACGTTCAGTTGCATTTTTGTTTATATGTTGCTTGTAAATATCCATTGTAAACAAAGTAGACGTTGAGTTAAGCATAGAAGCTAGAGATGAGATAATTGCGGCTGCTAAAGCTGCGAACGACAACCCTTTTATACCAACAGGAGCAAAGTTTCTTACCATCCAAGGGTAAGCGTCATCCGATACTCCAATCATACCTGCTGTATCAAAATATCCTTGTTGCATTCCTGGTATATCTTGAGGAAAGTTATACATAACATAAGCTGCAACACCTGGAACCACAACAATTAGTGGAATCAATATTTTCAAAAATGCTGCAAAAACTAAACCCTTTTGAGCTTCTTTCGTGCTTTTTGCTGCGAACCCTTTTTGAATAATGTACTGGTTGAATCCCCAGTAACCAATATTAGTAAGCCACAACCCTCCAACAATTGCTGCTAAGCCAGGAAGATCCTTAAACGCATCCGGAGATTTAGATTTATCAACTATCAGGTTAAAGTGAGTATCATCGGGTAGACCTTTAAGTTTATCAAAAATAATTGCTAAGCCATCAAATGCACTTCTGCCTTCACCTGAAACAGCTTCTAAAGCAAAATATGCAGTAATTAATCCACCACCTACTAAAAATATTACTTGTAAAACATCTGTCCAAGCAACAGAGGCAAGTCCACCGTAAATGGAGTATATACCTGCAATTATAAACAGGATTAAAACAATCTGCATTCTAAGGCCTTCCAAACCAAGTATCTGCTCAATGGCTATTGCTCCTAGCCATGCAACAGAAGTTAAGTTTACGAAAACATAAAGAAATAACCAGAAGATTGAGAATGCTACTCCAACTCCATTATTATAACGTTCTCTTAAGAACTGAGGAATTGTGAATATTTTCCGCTTAAGCATTATAGGCAATAAGAATTTTGCAACTATAATTAATGTAATGGCAGCCATAATTTCATAGGCTGCAATACTTATCCCAATTTTATAACCTGAGCCAGACATCCCAATAAACTGCTCAGCAGAAATATTAGCAGCAATTAGAGAGGCTCCAACAGCCCACCATGTAAGCTTATTTCCTGCAAGGAAGTAATCACTTGAAGTTTTCTTCTCCCCTTTTTTAGTGCGAGACAAAAACAGTCCCAGGCTTATTAATAAAAGCATGTAAACACCGACGATGATGTAATCAATCGTCTGAAATCCTGATCCAATCATAACAAATTAATTAATAATGTAATTTTTATCCTTTACGGTGAAATTTATTTTAAACTAATACTTTCTTATTGATCCTTTTCTTGGTATAACTTAATACAATCTTGCAATTGGAGTATATACCATTTCAAGCTATATTCATTTGTGTTATTGAAGGTGAAATGTGTGTTAAAACTTTCGTTCATTTATTCTCCAATTTCTGTCTAAAACTTAATATAAGTTTACTTGCAAATTTGAATCCGAAAGATAAATATAAATAATGAGAATTTATACAAATTGACGACTTTGTTTAAAATGTCAATACAATGATAGATATTGATTCAAAATCATAAGCTGTCTACCTTATAACTTTATACCAGCTTATTCGTATATTTAATTAGTATTTCAGGTGAGAGTATAAACAAAAAAGGTAGCTGTTTGAGTAATCATTTTTAAGTATTTCCATTATACATTTGTTTGTTAAATCTCTATTGTATATATTTATGGTGTCAAAAGACATAAATGAATATTCTTATGTTTAAAATTCAATTATAGCATGGTGTTATGTGTTTAATCAATCTAGCATATTAACAGATTGAAGCCATCATCAATACAAAGAACTATTATTTGATATCATCATACTGAATGAAAAAATTAAAAATCATAATTAAGTAACTCAAAACATATAACTCAAAAAACTGAAAATGAAAACAAAGCTTCTCTTATTAATTATTATAAACCTGATGGTTTTTAATAATCTTTCTTCGCAGCCAAAAAAAGCTGTAAATCCTGTAATTTATGCAGATGTACCTGACGCGTCCATTATTCGTGTTGACGATACATATTACATGAGTAGTACTACTATGCATGTCAATCCTGGTATTCCAGTTATGAAGTCAAAAGATTTAATTAATTGGGAAATTGTTAGTTATGCTTATGATACACTTGCGGATATTGACGCCACCAATTTGGAAAATGATAGAAATGAGTATGGAAGAGGAACGTGGGCAAGTTGTTTACGCTATCACAACGGCACCTATTATCTATCTTCATTCTCTGGAACAACAAATAAGTCATACATGTTTACAACCAAAGATATCGAAAATGAACCTTGGGAAATGATAACGATGGATGCTTCTTATCATGATCACACCATATTTTTTGATGACGATGGTAAAATTTATATGATTTGGGGTGTAGATCGTTTAACCTTAGTTGAATTAAAGAGTGATTTATCAGGCATTGTTGAGGGCTCCGAAAAAGTTATAATTGAAAAAGCGAGTGCTCCTGCTGGTAATAATATGATGCTTGGTGCCGAGGGATCTCAAATCTTTAAAGTAAATGGGAAATACTATTTGTTTAATATTTGCTGGCCTCGCAATGGTATGCGTACAGTAATTGTTCATCGAGCAGATAACATTATGGGTCCATACGAAGGCAAGTTGGCTCTTCAAGATAAAGGTGTCGCTCAAGGCGGTTTAATTGATACACCTGAAGGTAAATGGTTTTCTTACCTATTCCGAGATAATGGAGCTGTTGGCAGAATTCCATATTTAGTTCCTGTAAAATGGGAAGATGGCTGGCCTATCTTAGGTGTTGATGGTAAAGCTCCTGACACATTGGACTTGCCTGCACAAAAAGGACTTATTCCGCATATAGTAAATTCTGATGATTTTGATCGCAAAGACAATGAGGCAGATTTATCACTTGTTTGGCAGTGGAATCACAATCCTGTAAACGAGCTTTGGTCAGTTCGTGATCGCGAGGGCTACCTTCGATTAACTACAGGACGTACAGATGAAAACTTATTAAAGGCTCGAAACACGTTAACCCAACGTACAATTGGCCCAGAATGTACAGGTGTTACATCTATCGATATTTCAAATATGAAAGAGGGTGATTATGCAGGATTAACACTGTTGCAAAAGATATATGGTCAAGTTGGGGTAAAGTATATTGATGGTCAAAAATCAATTGTAATGATAAGTGGAGAAGATCAAGCTTCAGTTGAGGTTGAGAGTGTTCCTTTATCTCAAGATATAGTTTATCTAAAAGCAACATGTGACTTTGAAGATAGGAAAGATGTTGCAGATTTCTATTATAGTCTCGATGGTAAGTCATGGGCTAAAATAGGCGATCAGTTAAAGATGTCATACACACTACCTCATTTTATGGGCTATCGTTTTGGATTATTTAATTATGCAACGGAAAATCCAGGTGGTTATGTTGATTTTGATTATTTCCATATAAGTGATAAGATTAATTAGTAGAGAACAGTAGTACTGTTTCTTTTTAAGAAAAGGTTCAAATGTTGTACTTATAAAATGCATGTTACAATTTAGCATTCAATTTAATAAGGCAATATTTGAACCTTCTTTTTTCTTGCCCCTGTTTTCAGTAGTGCAACTCGTATGTTGTTTTAAATGCCAGTTGTAGTTTTTCGTATTTTAACTCCTTTGTTTCACGCTTCAAAAACAATATTTTACCTTTAGGGTTTCCCGAAAGTCTTTCCCAACTTTCCGAAGAGGTTTTAGAAATCCGGAAAGCAGCTCAAAATTATTTTTGGGTTTCATGAAATCCTGAAAATAGCTCAGAATTTCTTTTTGGTGTTTCGTAAACCCCGAGAAGAGGTCCGCAAGAGATAAAAACGAATTGTAAGTTATCAGGAGCACCTTTTATTAATAAATGTCTCTTTGACTTTAAAAGCTAATTACTCTTTAACTTTTTCTATTTTTCCACATGCAATTGGTAATGTAACGTGGGCTGGAATATCACCTAAAGAAGCCACTGTTTCGGGTAGGTTAGTATCAGAGGGAACACCGTGAATGTATATAACTCTACTATCTAAATTAAGCTCTGAACCACCGAATGCATTTGCAAAAGCTGATTCGAGATCATCCAAAGAAACATCTATTTCATAATGATAAGAACCATTATCATCCGCTACTGGGTATGTGTCTGTTGGTATATCCATTTCGACAGGAAGTTTATTGAATGGAACCATTGTGGTACCAGATACTGTTTCTGTTTCTACAACATCTATAATCCCATCTCCATTCACATCTTCTGACTCAGAAGCGCATGTGGCGATACCTTCATCAGTGAAACCGTGAAAATGTTGCCAATGCTCAATGGCAGGAGGTGCATTCTTAATATCTATGGTTATATGCATTTTGTTTCCATCAATCACAAAACGAGCTTTACCACTTGTTTGCAAATTAGTAACGTTTGAGTTTAGTGATTGAATCTGAGCTTCATAAATCTGAGTTATTGGTTCTTGAGTTTGACTTTCCTGATCGCTGCTTTTGTTAGAGTTGGTGCAGCTAAACGCAACCAAGCTCAACAGGATTAATGAGTAAATTGACTTCATAATTTCATAATTTAAGAGTGATTAATAGGAATGGTTTGAAATACAACTGCTTATGTTGTATTATTTAAACATGATCGGATTAAAAAAAGTTCAGATATAAATAAGAGAAGCTATTAGTATGAATAGATACCTTTGCACGATAATTCTCACATTTTAACGATGTGCTTATTTGTCATATAGATCATCAGGTCGCATATTGGGGTGATGAAACGAACATAATTAAACACCTTTCAAATGTCATTTTCCTCTTATTTGTTGAGCAACGC
>DATERO010000068.1:0-17984 GCA_035271465.1 Dysgonamonadaceae bacterium
TAAACAGAAAAACCTCCTGTATAGCAAAACATATTCAACACGTTTCGACCATCTGAATATGATTCCAGCAAACTTCTATTTTCGCGCTGATCTACGAAGAAACCTGTTTTTTGACCTTTCTCCCAATCAATCTGAAATTTCAAATTGTTCTCAATTGCAATCTTCTCCAAATCGGGACCACCCAACAAAAAGGAATCCTCGGGAGCGATTGGTGCTTTAAATGGTAGTGTGCTCTCTGATTTATAATACACATGGTGCAATGTATCTTTCAAGACACTTTTGAGTGCCATCGCTATCATTTCCTTAGACACATGCATACCAACAGAGTGAGCTTGCACAACGGCAAGACCACCATATATATCAACAATTAGACCAGGTAGCATATCTCCTTCGCCGTGCACTAATCGATAGGTTGTATTATCATTACGTACAAGCTTCAATGCGCATCGCATATTATATGCCTCTTGTAGTCGGTCTCTGAAAAAGTCAGTGTCTATATCCCTTTTTTGAAAAGAAAGAATACGAACTGCTATTGAACCTATCTGGTAATGACCAACACCTAAAAAAGTGTCATCATGACCATATACTTCAACAATTTCGCCCTCTACCACATTTTCGTCCATGAGTGCTATAGCACCTGAAAAAACCCATGGATGAAAACGCATAAGCGATTGTTCTTTTTTGGGTTTAAGTTTAATTTTTTTGTACTGCTCCATATATTATAATAAAGAAATGAATAGAAGTTGTATGATGAATGAGATATATTTATAATTGTTCCTTTTGAAACTCGCCATTGTGTAGGTGATTGTAAATCTTTAAACAAGCCCATGCATCAATTGCTGCATACATTTTTTGAGAAGGCTTCAATGTAGCGGCTTCCCAGTTAGATAAACGTTGATTCTTTGAAATTTTCTTTTTGAAAAGAATAGCGTATATTTTTTGCAAACTCAAATCTTTTATCCCAAACTCATGAACTATATCCTGTAAGTCCCTAAAGTTTAATGGAGGACAATCTGAGCGTTTTCGCAATGCTGCAAAATCGTCACGCAAAGATAATCCTACCTTTATAACGTCTTTGCTGCATATTAACTCATCTAAAATGTCAGGATATTGAATTTGGTTAAGTCTAAAAAGGAAGCACTTATCCATTGTGGACAATTGCATTAAAGCTACCTTGTTTGTTACATTCTTTTTAAAAACAGGTTTTGTTTCTGTATCAAAACCAATTATATCGAATTGCTTCAAGTATTCAACTGCCTCTTCTACATCCTCCACCCTATCAATAACTACAATTTCTCCATCAAACGTTTCGAGAGGCAACTCATTAATTTTTTCTTTTGTTATTTTTAATCCCACAAGTTATCCTCCTCTCCAATGATGCTATTTAGATGAGTGTCATCATTAGGTTTATATATTAGAGAGTGTAATGGGCGTAAAACATTTACAAGCTTTTGCCCCCAATAAAGTCTAAAGTTTTCAGTGCATACTTTCAACGCACTTATCATAGACTCTTCCATACCTAACTGATATATAGACACGAAGTTACGTATATCTTGATATATGTCTGCAACATCTTCTGAAATAAAGGACGAGACAGGACGATCGCTATACTTCATATCGTCAATGAAAACGTCAAGATAAACATCATGTTCACCTAACATTTCTGATACTTTACTTGACACAAACATATAATCCTCCTCTGTTACAAACGTTTCAAGAAAATCATCATTATCTGTGTCAACAGTTGGTAGCAATGTGGCTTTTACATATAATAATGGAAGAATTTGAGCAAGTGTCTTTATCCACTCCTTTTTAGAAGGTGACTCTGTCTTTTCTAAAAATGAGCAAAACTCAACACCTACAGTCACAAAATCTAATGTGACAGGTCCATATACAATATGATTTGCATTTAAATTTGTCATTGTATTTGATTAAATAATTGCACAAATATACGTAATATTTTGAAAGGAGAGAGAAGAAACATTTCTCTATCTGACATTACGACTTTCAAAATTATAAACATCAATAGCGCAACGAACAATAATTCACTAATTGAACCATCAGATAAAATAACTCAAAAGGCATATTAATGTGTACACCTTTATGAAGAAAAGTATTATTTTGATTGTTCCTTATTTAAAGTCATAACCATATCGGACTTTATCAATATCATTACAGCATAAAATTATTTCTATATTTATTGGCACAATAAACTATTATCTTGGCACTATAAACTATTATCAAAGAATAGTGTTTATTTTTTTAATAACAGCTCGAGTTTTCAAATATTACACTCATTAAAAAAGCACTCTCTCATTTCATAAATAAATGAGAATATTTTGCAAAACCATTAGAATTGAATATCTTTGCAATCGAAAGTTAGAGGGAGGCAGGAAACACAGCTTTCCTTTTTTTATTTTTATTATAATATACTATGATTGATAAAGAGTTTCTGATTGGACGTGCAAATGAATTTCTTGCAGGGTCGGACAACTACTTGGTGGATGTAATAGTGAATCCTGGTAATATTATTTCAATAGAATTAGATAATGACAATGGGGTTAACATCGATGATTGCGTTAAACTAAGTCGTTATCTTGAATCACAACTTGATAGAGACAAAGAAGATTTTGAACTGACCGTTGGATCTGTAGGGTTGACCTCCCCATTTAAATCATTGAGACAATATCAGAAATATATTGATAATGAAGTTGAAGTGCTTACAAAAAAGGGAGTAAAACTCACTGGAGTATTGAAATCTGCAGACGAGGAAAAGTTTGTGGTTACAACTTTCAAAAAAGCCAAACTTGAAGGAGCTAAACGTAAAACAGAAGTTAGTGAAGATTTAGAGTTTGGTTATGAAGAGATAAAACATACAAAATATTTAATAAGATTTAAATAGCACTATGGGCAAAAAAAAGGAAACCATCAGTTTAATTGATACTTTTTCCGAATTCAATGAACTTAAAAACATTGATAAAACAACACTTATAAGTGTGTTGGAAGAAGCTTTCCGCAGCGTTATATCTAAGATGTACGGAACAGATGAAAATTACGATATCATTATAAATCCTGACAAAGGTGACTTAGAGATATGGCGTAATCGCACCATTGTGGAAGAAGATCAAATAGAAGATCCGAATTTGCAAGTTAGCTTAGCTGAAGCATTAAAGATTGACGATGACTTTGAGGTTGGTGAAGAAGTAACTGATGAGGTTTTTCTTGACCATTTTGGGCGAAGAGCCATCTTGAATCTACGTCAAACACTTGCTTCTAAAATTCTTGAATTAGAGAAAGATAATTTGTATAATAAGTATATTGAGAAGGTTGGGCAAATTGTTTCGGGAGAAGTTTACCAAATATGGAAAAAAGAGTTACTTTTGTTGGACGATGAGCACAATGAGCTAATTTTACCAAAAACAGAACAAATACCACGCGATTTTTTCCGAAAAGGAGAGCATGTACGAGCAGTTGTGGCACGAGTTGAAGATAAAAATAATAATCCAAAGATTATATTATCGCGTACATCTCCTGTTTTCTTGGAGCGTTTATTTGAAATGGAAATTCCTGAAATAAATGATGGTCTTATTACCATCAAAGGAATTGCCCGCATTCCTGGAGAAAGAGCAAAAGTTGCTGTTGAAGCATACGATGAACGCATAGATCCAGTTGGAGCGTGCGTTGGAATGAAAGGATTTAGAATTCATAGTATAGTGCGCGAGTTGAGAAATGAGAACATCGATGTTATCAACTATACCGCCAATACAAATTTGTATATTCAACGCGCATTAAGTCCGGCAAAAGTTAATTCCATCATTATAAAAGAGGAAGAACAAAGAGCTGAGGTGTTTTTACATCCCGAGGAAGTTTCTCTCGCTATTGGTAAAGGTGGAGCTAACATAAAGTTGGCATCGATGCTCACAGGTTATACTATTGAGGTTTTCCGAGATATTGACGAAGTAAATGAAGAGGATATTTACTTAGATGAATTCAGGGACGAAATAGATGGATGGGTTATTGATCAGTTAAAGAAGATCGGTTGCTCAACAGCTAAAAATGTACTCGCTACAGAAAGAGAGAGACTTATAAAAGAAGCAGATCTCGAAGAAGTGACAGTAGATGAGATATTAAAGATATTGAAGTCTGAATTTGAAGAAGATATCGAATCTGATATCGAATCTGAGTAATTCCAGTCGTCAATTCATGCAAAATGCATTTTATTGTTTAAAATGCACCTCACAATCACGAAATTAGAGAAAAGGTTATAATTATTTATGTCTATACGATTAATTAGAGTTTCTAAAGAGTTAAATGTTGGAGTCAGCAGTTTAGTTGAATTTCTACACAAAAAAGGTGTGGAGATTGAAGCCAATCCAAATGTCAAAATTGAAAATGAGCATTACGATATGCTAGTTGTTGAATTTGGCAAGGATAAAAAAATAAAAAAAACTGTTGAAAGGCAACGTGAAGAACAACTCAATAAGGACAAAAAAGAAACTGTAGCTATCGAGGGATACGATACCCCCGATAAAAAACAGAAAGATAGTGAGGAAAGAGTTAGCACAACTGCATCAAACCTATCCGAAGATATTAAACCACAGTTTAAAGTTGTTGGTAATATCGATCTTGATAACTTACAATCAAAGCCTAAAAAAGAGGTGTTGCCTGAAAAGCTAGAAGAGAAAAAAGAAGAGACGATAGAGGCAGTCGAAAGGCCTCAAGAAATTGATCTTGACAAAGCTGCTAAAACTGAAGAGAAAAGGTCAGAAAAAGAAGAAAAGAAAGATACTCCAAAGATAAAAGTAGAAGAGAAGAGTATTGAAAAAGAAACAAAGGAAGAAACACCACCTTCTGAAAAGGAAATAAAGGTGGAAGAGATAAAGAAAACTACAGAAACTGAAGAAAAACTTCCTGAGAAAGAAGAGCTTTCTAAAGAAAAAGAAGAAGTGAAAGTTGATACTGTTCCGAAAGAAATGAAAATAGAGAAAGTAGCAGAGAAAGAAATAGAGAAAGCAGAAGAGACTCAGGTTGAAGAGAAAAGCGAGCCTATAGTCAAGAAAGAAAGCACTGAAGCGGACATAGAACAAGAGATAAAAGAAGCTGAAGACGTTGATGAGGAAATAGAGGACATAGATGAAGATGAGGATAAGGATGAAAATGAGGATAAAGAAGAAGACCTTTTCAGACTTAAGAGCAACAGATTAGAATCAAACATTGTTGTTAAAGGTACTATTGATCTATCATCTATCAATGAAAGAACTCGTCCGGCAAGAAAATCACGCGGTCAACGTAAAAAGGAAAGACTTGAACGAGAAGGTAAAGCGGCTGGTCAAAAAGTGAAAGAAGAAACCATTAAGGCACTCAAAAAAGAGACGCTTAGTGAAAAGAAGTCAACAGATGAAAGCGACGACTCTAAGAAAAAACGCAAACGAATTAGAAAAGGCAAAGTAAATATTGAAAGACCTGCTGATACTACTCAACCAACAGCAAGAAGAAAAAAACTTGTATTAAGAAAGCCTGTTAAAGCAGAAGTTAGCGAGGAGGATGTTCAAAAACAAATAAAAGAAACCTTAGCAAGACTAACTCAAAAAAGAAGCAGCGGAGGTAGAGGTAGTGCAAGACATCGTCGTGATAAACGTGATGCTGCAAGCCAGAGACAGCAGGTTGAAATGCAACAACAAGAAAAGGAAAGTCGCACATTGCAACTAACTGAATTTGTTACTGCAAACGATTTGGCCAACATGATGGATGTGCCTGTAACCGATGTTATATCAACATGTATGAGCATTGGAGTTATGGTTGCAATCAATCAGCGACTAGATGCCGAGACAATTAATATTGTAGCAGATGAATTTGGTTTTAAAACAGAATATGTAAGTGCTGACGTTTTAGAAGCCATTGCTCAAGAAGAAGATGATGAAAAAGACTTGATCTCTCGCCCACCCATTATTACAGTTATGGGACACGTTGACCATGGTAAGACATCATTACTGGACAGTATTAGAGATACAAATGTTATTGCTGGTGAAGCAGGAGGAATCACTCAACATATAGGAGCTTATCACGTAACCATGAAAAGTGGCAAGAAAATTACATTCCTTGATACTCCAGGTCATGAGGCATTTACAGCTATGCGTGCTCGAGGAGCAAAAGTTACAGACGTTGCAATTATTATAGTAGCAGCAGATGACAACGTGATGCCTCAAACAGTTGAAGCAATCAACCATGCTAATGCAGCAGGAGTTCCGATTGTTTTTGCAATCAATAAAATTGATAAGCCAGGTGCAAATCCAGAAAAAGTGAAAGAAGAACTTGCCAACATGAACTACTTGGTAGAAGATTGGGGTGGTAAATATCAATCGCAAGATATATCTGCAAAGCATGGCACTGGAGTTGCTGATTTATTAGAAAAAGTTTTATTAGAAGCAGAGATGCTCGAATTAAAAGCAAATCCAGATAGAACAGCCTTCGGGTCAGTTGTTGAATCTTCACTTGATAAAGGAAGAGGGTATGTCTCAACAGTTTTAGTAGAAAACGGCACTTTAAAATTAGGGGATATAATTTTAGCAGGATCATATTACGGCCGTATTAAAGCTATGTTCAACGAACGAAATAAAAATATCAAAGAGGCAGGACCAGCTCAACCAGCACTGATTTTAGGGCTGAATGGTGCACCTCAAGCTGGAGACACTTTCCATGTATTAGAAAGTGAACAAGAAGCTCGTTCAATTGCTACTAAACGCGAACAATTGCAGAGAGAGCAATCAATTCGTACACAAAAAATTCTGACACTTGATGATATTGGTCGCAGAATTGCAGTTGGTAACTTCCAGGAGTTGAATGTTATTGTAAAAGGTGATGTTGATGGTTCAGTGGAAGCTCTATCCGACTCATTAATCAGACTATCTACACCTGAAATACAAGTAAACGTAATTCACAAAGCTGTAGGTCAAATATCTGAATCAGATATTACTTTAGCAGCAGCATCCGATGGTATTATAATTGGTTTCCAAGTGCGTCCATCATTAGCAGCCCGAAGAGAAGCCGAACAGCAAGGAATAGATATTCGTCTATACTCAGTTATCTATGATGCAATTGAAGAAGTAACTGCTGCTATGGAAGGTATGTTATCTCCTGAAATTAAAGAAGAGATAATAGGAAATATCGAAGTGCTTGAAACATTTAAAATAACAAGAGTGGGAACTATAGCCGGATGTATGGTACGTGATGGTAAAGTGAAACGCTCAAGCAAGATAAGACTTATTCGTGATGGTATTGTGGTATACACAGGTGAACTTGAATCGCTAAAACGATTTAAAGAAGATGTGAGAGAAGTGACTACTGGATACGAATGCGGTTTGAATATTCGCAATTTTAATGATATAAAAGTAGGCGATATAGTTGAAGCCTATGAGGAAACAGAAGTGAGAAAGACTCTGTAGAAATACTTTTAATAACCAGTTGACATTGTAATATATAATCCTACCTTGGAAATGGGTGATATTTGAAACTAAAAAAGTAAATATCACCCAAACACAAAAGGACAAAAAACAAAATCAATGGTTATAATTGCAAAACGAGATCAATACATACTGTTTAAATTAAAAACTTTGATTATGTCAAAAAGATTTTTTCTAACATTGATTGTGCTTGCTACATTTGTGTGCGTAGGCACCTTGAATGCACAAAGTAATGTTGCCTTTGTAAACACCCTTGACATTATTAACTCTCTGCCTGATAAAAAATCGGCAACAGAAAGACTTAATACTCTAAACGAGAATTATAAACAAGAGCTGCAAATAATGCAGAACGAATATAATAAAAAGTACTCTGACTTTATTACCTATCAAGAAAATTTGGCTGAGAGCATTAAACTAAGAAGAATGCAAGAGTTAACCGATTTGGAAAATCGAATTCAAAGTTTCACTAATTTGGCTCAAAAAGATATTGAAGAACATGAACAACAACTTCTTGATTCAATCAAAGTGAAAGTAAATGAAGCGATTGAAAAAGTTGGTGTTGAACAAAACTATTCTGTTATCTACGACTTAGATAATCCAGGCATTATGTTTGTAACTCCAGATGCAATTGATGCTAATCAGTTAGTAAAATCAAAATTAGGTGTCAGATAAAGCATCTTTATTCTTATAAAAGAAGTGGCAATTAATACTAACCTAAAGTCAGGCCCAATTGGTATATTTGATTCTGGATATGGCGGACTAACTATCCTTTCAGAGATTAAAAAGTTGATACCTGACTATGATTATCTTTATTTGGGAGATAATGCCAGAACACCATACGGCAACAGATCGAACGACCTTATATATAAATTCACGCTGCAAGCTGTAAAATGGCTTTTTTCACAAGGGTGTCAACTTGTTATTGTTGCTTGTAACACAGCATCTGCAATTGCATTGCGAAGTATACAACAAAATGATTTACCACAAATAGATTCATTTAAGCGAGTATTGGGTGTGGTGCGTCCAACAACTGAGTCAATCGCCAACTTCACACATACTGGTCATGTAGGGGTGCTGGGTACTGAAGGTACAATCAATTCAAGGACATACGAAATAGAAATTAAAAAACTTCATCCACACCTTTCATTAACAAGTGAAGCTTGCCCAATGTGGGTATCTTTAGTTGAAAACCAAGAATACGATAAACCAGGTGCAGACTACTTCGTAAAGCAACACTTAACAAACATTATTTCAAAAGATAGAGATATCGATGCAATCATTTTAGGATGCACTCATTATCCCCTACTCTTGAGTAAAATAAAAAAATATACACCAAATCATATAACTTTAATTTCACAAGGAGAGCACGTTGCTAAATCGCTAAAGAATTATCTAGAAAGACATACGGAAATGGAGCTCATGTGTGCTAAATATGGGAAAAGACATTATTGCACAACTGACTCTGCGGATAAATTTAAAGCAGTAGCATCATTTTTTCTAAATGAAGCAATAGATGTTGAAACTGTTAATATAGAGATGAATTGATGAACTGGCTAGACATAATAGTATCACTACTTCTCTTAGCTGCATTTCTTAGAGGAATAAAAAAAGGACTGGTAATGCAGCTCGCTGGCTTTGCTACTATCATTATAGGTGCTATCTTTGCGGGAAAAGTAGGTAAAATGATATTACCCTTTTTACTAGACACAATAAATATTTCACTAAATGTAGCAGTAGTCATAAGTTATGTCTTAGCGTTCATAGCAATAGGTCTAATAATAAGTATTGTTGGTAAAATGATACAAGGGCTTTTTGAAGCATTATACCTCAGCTTTATTAATAAAATATTGGGTGCATTAGTGGGTATCGCTACAACGATGATTGTTTTAAGTATCATCTTGAATTTAGCAATTCTCATTGATCCAGAAGAAGAGGTAATAACAAATAACCTGAAAAATGAATCGTTCTTTTATCCAAAAGTACAGATGTTAGTTCCAATAATTGTACCTTACTTGAACATAGATTTATGGCAAAACCATATACCTGAAAAGTACAGACCAAATTACGAAGAAGAAGAAGGAGATGTTTATCTCCCAAAGGAATTACAGACATAAATGGAGAATAAAGAATATTAAATATATACACATTAATTTATAGCAAATGAGAATTCACAAAGAAGGACGTAAAACATTAACTTACACACTAATAATTAGTTTTGTGATAAATGTATTGATGTTTTATTTTTTATCCAAGAACTTTTTCACTTACTTCATTTTTGCGTTGACTGTAACAGTTTACATATTCTTACTCAACTTTTTCAGATCGCCTAAACGCATATATTCTGGCGAAGTTCTGGGACGTGTAAATGCACCAACAGATGGAAAAGTAGTAGCTCTTGAAAAAGTTTTTGAGAAAGATTACTTGAAGTGTGAATGTATTCAAATATCTATTTTCATGACTATCTTTAATGCGCATTCTAATTGGATACCAGTTACTGGCAAAATAACCCATGTGTCACATCAAAAAGGACGATACATGGCAGCATACCTTCCCAAATCAAGCACAGAGAATGAAAGATCTACTATCGTAATAGAAACACCTGATGGCCATAAAATACTATCACGACAAATAGCAGGGGCATTAGCACGTAGAATAGTAACATATGTCAAAGCCGACCAAATTTGTTACATTGGAGATCCACTCGGTTTTATTAAATTTGGATCACGCATGGATATATTTCTTCCAGTTGATAGCGAAATATTAGTGAAGTTGGGCGATGAAGTACGAGCAAATAAAACGTTTATTGCTAACTTAGCATCTAAGCACTAATCAGCCACAAACAATCATATAAATTATAGTTCAATCGGAAAAATGAAGAAGCATATCCCAAATTTTATTACATCACTCAATCTCTTTTCCGGCTGCATCGCAATAGTAATGGCTTTTGAAGGAGCTTTTATATGGGTTGTATTTTGGGTTATTACAGCAGCAATATTTGATTTTTTTGATGGTCTTGCAGCACGTGTATTAAATGCCCCATCTAAAATTGGCAAAGAGTTGGACTCATTAGCGGATGTTGTAAGTTTTGGTGTTGCGCCATCCATTGCCACATTTATTATGCTACGTAACTATGCTAGCTATGCTGAGTCTTTAACATACATTCAATCGTATATTCCTTATTTGGCATTTATAATCGCAATTTTTTCCGCCTTACGTTTAGCCAAATTTAATATAGATGATAGACAAACCACTTCTTTCCTAGGTTTACCCACTCCTGCAAATGCCATTTTTTGGATTAGCTATGTTTACGGAATGCACAATGTTTCCACAACAAATAACTGGGTATTATTTATGACTTTAGTTCTTATACTTGCATTATCATTGTTGATGGTTTCAGAAATACCAATGTTTTCATTCAAGTTGAAAAACATTAAATTTAAAGGTAACGAGAAACCACTATTACTTATGATATGTGCAATAGGCTTTCTTTTAGTATGTGGAGTAAGTGGTTTGGCTTGGACAATACTGATGTATATATTAATATCTACCGTATCTGCAAAACGTCAGAGAGATTCCGTTAAATAACTGAAATCAAAAGCTAGTAATCAAAGTATTCATTATATTTGAATACTAAAATTAAAATGAAATGGGAGTTATTCTAAAATTCATCATATTTGTACTTGGTTTCTTTACTTTATTATCGCTGCTCTTGGGAGCATCGACTGTGCAATTCATTCTACGTCTTTTTTTTAAAGGAAGAAAATCTCAGCATAAAAGTCAACAAAATAAACAAGAACCAGTCACTCAAACTGATCGTATAATTACCTACAAGAAAAAAGAGTTTGAAACGAGTGCTGCAGAAGATGTAGAATTCGAAGAAATAAAAGAAGAAGAAATCTAAAGCTATTTTTTATATTACTTATTTTCTACCAATAGATGAATATGTAAAACCTTTTGATGCCAGTTCATCCACATTGTAAATATTGCGCCCATCTATAATCAATAGATTCTTCATAACTTTATTGAGTACGTCCCAATTAGGTATTCTGAACTCTTTCCATTCAGTTACCAATACTACTGCATGAGCATCATTAGCTGCATCATAAATATCGGTTGAATATTCAACTTTATCGCCAAAATGATTTCTCGCAACATCCATTGCCACAGGATCATAAACCCTAACTCTCACATTGTTATCAATCAATTTTTGAATTAAGGTGATTGAAGGTGCTTCGCGCATATCATCTGTTCCAGGTTTGAATGCTAGTCCCCATACTGCAATAGTTAAACCACTAACTTCATTGTCAAAGTGATCCATTAACTTTCGAAATAATATTTCTTTCTGGTCATCGTTTACCTGTTTAACTGCTTTCAATATTCTCATATCATAGCCAACATTCTCAGCTGTTCGTATGAGGGCTTTTATGTCTTTGGGAAAGCAACTACCACCATACCCAGCACCTGGATAAAGAAAACTTTTCCCAATTCGAGGATCTGAGCCAACCCCGCTTCTTACCATTGAAACATCTGCGCCAACAATTTCACACAAGTTTGCAATATCATTCATAAAACTAATACGAGTTGCTAGCATAGCATTTGAAGCATACTTTGTCATTTCAGATGAATGAATATCCATAAAAATAACCCTGAAGTTATTCAATAAAAATGGTCTATAGAGTTTGGACATAATTTCTTTTGCTCGTCCATTTTCAACTCCTACAACTACCCTATCAGGATTCATAAAATCTTGTACTGCTGCACCTTCTTTCAAGAACTCGGGGTTGGATGCAATATCGAACTTAATATGACTAAGGTTTCTTTCAGACAATCTATTTTTAATAAGTTTCTTTATTTTAGCAGTTGTGCCAACGGGAACAGTGCTTTTTGTTACTATCAGATGATAATCTTGCATGTGGTCAGCGATAGATCTTGCTACATCATAAACTGAAGACAAATCTGCATTACCTTCTTCATCAGAAGGTGTGCCAACAGCAATGAAAATAACGGACACTTTATTGATGACTGATTTGAGCTCTGTAGTAAAATGTAAGCGTTTGGCCTCATGATTTTTTGTTACTATACTCTGTAATCCGGGTTCATAGATAGGTATAATACCTTGATTCAATTTCTCAATCTTATCAGAATCGATATCGATACAAGTAACATTCAATCCCATTTCTGCAAAACATGCACCAGATACCAAACCTACATATCCTGTCCCAATTACTGCTATATTCATTTCTGTTGTTAGTTTAAATCCGACAAACTGATTGACAATTTATTTCAATTGAAAGTTTGAAGATATAATTGTTTTTTTAGATTACGTATTGGATAGATAATTGTTGAAAAGCATATGATACAAACAATAATAAAAGTAAGTAGTACGTCTGTGAATTTTACAATAACTGGATATGCATCAACTAAGTATGCTCCAGGTGTTCCACCTAACTTTAGAATTCCGAAACGTTGTTGTATAAAACTTATAATTACTCCTGAAACCAATCCAATAACAATACCTGAAAAAGAAATTAGCCACCCCTCAAAGAGAAATACCTGAGCAATAGTTTCATTCGGAGCACCCATGCTTTTTAGAATGCTGATATCGTTCTTTTTTTCAATAATAAGTATCGAAAGTGGACCAACAACATTAAAGGCAGCAATAATAAGAATAAATGAGAGAATGAAAAAAGTAACCCATTTCTCAATCTGCAGCATTTGATATGATTCCTTTTGTTGCTCAAATCTATCTTCTATTAAATAGTCACTCCCTATCTGTTGACTGATACTTTTCTTTATCTTTTGTGGAGAAACTCCATCTTTAAGTTTAATATCTAATGACGAAACTTGATTGTCATATCGAAACAAAGTTCTAGCAAGCTCTATTGGCACTATTGCCATTTGCTCATCAAATTGGGGCTGATTTAAATTGAAGACTCCACCCATTTGTACATAACCCTGCTCAAATGCAGCAGATGGATTTGCAAGGTTAACTTGAACATCTCTCTTTGGCACAAATATTTCAATTGGGTCTTTAAAACCTGGACGCACCCCTAATGTATATGCTAAACCTGATCCAATAGTAGCATAATCAACAACATCTTCTCTCAACAAAAACTCACCATCGATTATTAATTTATCCATCTGAGTCATGTATTTAAAATCCTCAGAAACTCCTTTTAATATGACAGGAACTTGTCTTTCTCCGAAACGAAATAAAACATTGTCTTCAAGCGATTCAGATATAAAGTCAATATCAGAATTACTTAATGCGTCTTCAAAGTTAGCCGTATGATAATCAAACACCTTACCTTTAACTGCCGTTATTTTCAGCTCAGGGTCAAAAGCACTAAAAGTTGTTTCAACCAAGCTCCCAAAGCCATTAAAAACAGAAAGAGCTGTCACCATAGCCATTGTGGCAACAGCTATGCCGCAAACGGAAACTAAAGAAATCACATTGATTGCATTATGTGATTTCTTAGAAAATAAATATCTCTTAGCTATGAATATTGACAGATTCAAAACAAACTAATCTTTATTTAATAATCTATCGATGTTATCCAGATAATCCAATGAGTTATCCAAGTGGAATGTCAGATTTGGCACAATTCGTAATTGTTGTCCAACCCGTTTCCCCAATTCAAAACGAATGCTTTTAATATTATCGTTAATATTGGTAATCAACTCATTTCCTTTTTCTGAAGGAAAAAAACTTAAATGTGCGTGAGCAACTGATAAGTCTGGAGTAATATTAACCTGAGTAACTGAAATAAGTACTCCAGGCATTTTTTTTGTTTCTAATAAAAATATCTCGCTCAACTCTTTTAAAATTAAACGGTTTATCTTTTGTTGTCTATTTGATTCCATAATACAAATTTTATATCTTACGTATTATTGTTAATCCATCTCGTATTGGCAGGATTACTTTCTCTATTCTTGTGTCATCCTTAATATGATTATTAAACTTCATGACACCACACGTTTGTTCGTCTTTGTGAAATTTATCTTCTACAACTTTCCCGTTCCACAGTGTATTATCAGCTAATATAACTCCTCCTTTTTTCAACTTTTCTATTGCAATATGATAATAAGAAAGATAATCCCTTTTATTTGCATCAATAAAAATTAAATCAAAAAAATTATCTTCATAATTATTCATCAGTTGAAGTGCATCTCCAATTTTCAACTCTACCTTATGTCCATATTCAGACTCTTGGAGGTATTTTGTAATAAATCCCTCCATTTCATCATCAATCTCTATGGTATAAATCTTAGCATCCTTTGGTGCACCCTCGGCAAGGCATAAAGCAGAGTAACCAGTGTATGTCCCTATTTCAAGAATGTTGAGCGGCTTAATCATAGTAGCTAACATCTTTAGCAAGCGACCCTGTATGTTACCTGAGAGCATGCGCGGACGAAGCAATTTCACATTTGCTTCGCGCGTCATTCTTTTCAGCAACTCAGGTTCAGGGTCAATATGCGAAAGAATATACTCTTCTATCTTAAGCTCGTTCATCTATTGAGTTTAGAGTGTATAATCGGGTAAATTATATTTCTCACGTGCTTCTAATATTTTTCCAGCCTCATTGATATCAAGATAGGTTGTACCACCTGTTTCTCCAAAGCTACCGCCGAGATAGGCAACCCTATCTTCTTTTTTTATCATTTTATATTCAATCAGCTTCTTTATCGCATCTTCAAAATATGCACGTCTACTCTCTTTTGTGTTTTCAATTCCTTCTCCTGGTTGATGCTCGGCCCACACTCCATAAGACAATGCTAACTCACGTGCAAGTCTCTCACTTGTTGCCATAGCAAACACGGGTTTTGATCCACGAAATGCAGCAAGAACGCGTGCTGTCCTGCCGGTATGACTATCTGTAATTATTGCTTTTGTTTTTAATTTAGCTGCTGATTTTACTGCTTGTTTTGCCAAGAATGAAGTTACTTCTCTATCATCTTGCATAAAGGGTACACGAATGTCATTTTCGCTCAATTTAGACTTCTCTGATTCTCGAGCCACTTGAGTTAAAGTACGCACAGACTCAACAGGGTATTTACCGTATGCTGTTTCTCCACTTAACATAACAGCGTCTGTTCTGTAATATATTGCATTGGCAATATCTGTAATTTCAGCACGTGTTGGGCGTGGGTTGTGAATCATAGAGTGAAGCATTTGGGTTGCAACAATTACAGGCTTCTTGTGATGAATTGCTTTTCGAATTAAAGCGCGTTGAATTGCAGGTATTTTCTCTTGTGCAACTTCAATTCCTAAATCTCCGCGTGCAACCATAATTCCATATGCAACACTTAAAATCTCATCAATATTGTCAACACCTTCTTGGTTTTCAATTTTCGCAATCACTTTAATGTGACTATTATGCTCTTCTAGAATTTTTTGAACATCCAAAACATCTTGTTTACTTCTAACAAAGGAATGTGCAATAAAATCAACATCGTTTTTAATTGCAAAAACAATATTCTCCTTATCTTTTTCTGTCAATGAAGGTAAGTCAATACGAACATCAGGTATGTTCACACTTTTCCTGCTACCTACAACACCATCATTTTGAGAAATACATACTAAATGATTGTCATGCACTTCTATCACTTTTAAATCTACCTCTCCATCATCAATTAAAATATCTTTGCCCACCTCCATACGCTGTGTCAGGTTTCTATAAGAAACATATATTGTATCTTTTGAAGAAATACCCTCTGGGTTACCTTCGACACGAATTACATCACCTGTTTTCAATAAAATATCTTCATTTGCAACAGTAGTTCTGATTTCAGGTCCTTTTGTATCAACTAATAGCGCTAAACGATTTGAAACCTGTCGTACATTGTTTATTATTTTCAAGAAACCTTCTTCATTCAAATGAGCTGAATTCATTCGAACTACATTCATTCCCTCATCAAATAATTTCTTCAAGAAATCAACCTCACATTTTTTGTCAGAAATTGTTGCAACTATTTTTGTATGTTTAAGCATAATTTATTTTTATATTAATTTTATTAAGTTCGTAAAAGTGATTATTTAATATTTTCCTCATCAGCTATCTCTTGCAATGCACTAATCGCTAACCTATAAGAATTCATTCCAAATCCACTTATGATTCCTCTGCATGAAGAAGAAATATGAGAATGTTTTCTAAACTCCTCGCGTGCATATACATTTGAAATATGGACTTCGATAACTGGTGAAGTGATTGATTTAATGGCATCGCCAATAGCTATAGAGGTGTGAGTGTAGGCACCTGCATTTAAAACAATGCCATCATATTCGAAACCAACTTGATGAATTTTATCTATAATCTCACCTTCTATATTAGATTGAAAGCAATCTAATTGTATTGAAGGGCAAGATTGCCTTAACAGTTCAAGATAATCATCAAATGATTGACTGCCGTATACTTCAGGTTCTCTCTTCCCAAGAAGATTAAGATTAGGCCCGTTAATAATTTGAATTTTCATTTGTTACAGTCTGATTTAGTGTGCAAAGATAGCATTTTTATTTGGATATAATAAACAACAAAAGCGGCCATCGATAGCCGCTTTTGTGGAAAATATAATTAGTCTTTTATTATATCATATTTACTCTGCAACGTTTTCTTCAACAATTGAATAGTCTGCTGCAGCCATTCTCTGATAAGACTTATAACGCCATTGCGCACTTAATTTAGCAGCAGCATAAAGATCGCCTGCTTCTTCAGGGAATGCTTTCTCAAGTGATGTATATCGTACCTCTCTTCCCAAGAACTCATCAAACTTACTCCAGTCAGGTTCTTTACTGTCCATAATGAAAGGATTCTTGCCCTCATCTTCCAATGCAGGATTGTATCTCCATAAGTGCCAGTAACCACTATCAACTGCTTGTTTCTCTTCCCATTGTGCACTACCCATACCTTTTTTCAGTCCGTGGCTAATACAAGGTGAGTATGCAATTATAAGAGAAGGTCCTTTATAAGCTTCAGCTTCTTTAAGAACAGTCAAAAACTGTCTTTGATTTGCACCCATAGCAACCTGTGCTACGTATACATAACCATAAGTAGTAATCATCATGCCAAGGTCTTTTTTGCGAATCCGTTTTCCAGATGCAGCAAATTTAGCAACTGCAGCAATTGGGGTTGACTTAGAAGACTGACCTCCAGTATTGGAATAAACTTCAGTATCAAGCACCAATACGTTTATGTCTTGACCCATCGCTAAAACATGATCTAAACCACCAAAGCCGATATCATATGCCCATCCATCACCACCAAACACCCAAATAGATTTCTTCACTATATATCTTTCAAGTGAAGCTAATTCGGTTGCCAATGGGTTGGAGTTGTTTTTCAGCAATGGCATCATTTTCGTACGCAACTCTTTTGTTATATCACCATCATCTTTGTTAGCAATCCACTCTTTGAATAAATCTTTTTCTTCGTCAGAAAAATCATTCAACACCAATGCTTGTTTCATCAAGTTTTCGATACGATTGCGCATACTTGCATTTGCAATCACAAATCCAAAACCGAACTC
>DATERO010000069.1:0-5550 GCA_035271465.1 Dysgonamonadaceae bacterium
TGCACCATTAACCTTACGGATGGCAATCTCTTTGCGTCGTCGTTGACAGGCCAGCGTAATTACTGAATAAGTACCAAAAACAGCAATCGCTATTGCTACACCAGTCATCACACTCAATAGAATCAAGAGATACCTTTCCGATTTGCTATATTCTGCATAAATTTCCTCCATATTTGATATGTTTATATGTTCAACTCCAAATTCTTCCTTGGCAAGGCGTTCAATCTCTTTTTCTGTGGCCTCTCTTTGACCATCTGAATAGCGATATGCATAAGCATTTGGCATACCATAACTATGCACTGAGGACATAGGCGCAAGTATCTTATAGCTTGAGGGGAACACTGGTATAGATGGAGAGTCGATATACATATCCTCAATCACGCCCACCACCTCTTGACCGAAAACATTTTTCACATCCGATGAATCATTAGAAGAAATTAGAAGGTTGGCAGTATTGTTAATCAAGCATGCATTTTTTTCTCCTTCATAGATATTGCGTCCTTCCAGTATATTAATTTTAAAGAAGTCTACGAACTCGGGTCCGTTAATACTGAACTCATTAAAAATAACTGCATTTTTCTCATCAGAACTGTTGTCGAAGTCTATTGACACTTTTCTAGTGATTCCTTTGGGTAGAAAATCTCCTCCATAACGTATAACATCAATCACCCCTGGCACCTTTTTAATTTCATCAATCGGTATCTCGTTCGAGTATGAAATGATCGTATTGATATTAAATCGATCGAATCCAATATGATCACTGTTGATATAGTTGTACTGATAAATGAAAAGAGCTGTAGAAAAAATAAGAATGCTGCTGATAATCAATTGCAGAGAGATTGTTATTTTACTAAATCGGTCTTTTTCTTTAATAGAGCCTGTTCCTGGTAAAAGACTTTTACTTATCGTGCGTCTCATCATATATTTTACGGGGATATATGCGAAAAGTGCAGACAATATAAGCACTGCTGTCCCAAATAGAAACGCTTCTCTCCAAAAGAATGATTTTGGCGCATCAAGCATCGAAAACTTGATAAAATGTGGATATAACAATTCTGTTAACGCCAAACCGCAGATGAGTGCTATCAACAATAGAACAACAAATTCAGAGAATAACATAAGAAGTAGCTGGAAGTTAGTTGCTCCATTCACCTTATGTAGTACCAGTTCACGATGGCGAATCTTTATTTTATTAATAAAAAGCATAAGGTAGTTGAAGAAAGCACTAAGAATAACTAGTAGTGATACTCCTGCAAAAAGCTTGAGATGCTGGTATTGAATAGCCACCTCCGTATCGGGGTGAGTCGAGCGAAGTTGCTGGAGAGGTACTAATTTACAGGAATAGGTATAAACCCTTGTGATATTCTCGTCATCTTGACTAACTCTTGAAATCTTATCCAGCTTTTCTATTAAATGTGACATATCTATATTTTTTTTGATACGTATATAGATATAACTGTCACTAATATTCCAAGAGTTCTCTCTTTCTTCATCCCGTTGAGGTATCATAATCACATCAAAAGGCTCATTGCTATGCATCGGTTTATCAGGAACAACCTCCAATAAGTAAGTTTCAAGAGAGTCTATTCTTTGTCCTCTCTGTTTGGTCATTAATCCAAGTTTATCTGCACTACTCTGAGATAATACCATACAATCAGGAGGTGTAATTTCAGGGTAAGAAATCTTTACTTCAGGATAAAAAACATGAAAGAAAGAAGTGTCTGAAATTATAAAGTGAATGTTTTTCAGAAGGGTTTTTTCATTTAAACTCCAATCATTTTTATAGCTACGAATAGCTGATGCATATTCAATCTCTGGATAATTATCTTTCAAATAGGTGGCTAATACTTTGGGGACAATCCTATTTACCCCTCCAATTTCGGTAGAGTCTTTGAGAAACACACGATAAATTCTATCAGCATCGGGATTATGTTTATCATAACCATCTTCATATCTTATCCAAGAAAGAGTGAAAACGAACGCTGTAAATCCAATGGCTAATCCCAAAATACTAATCACGCTTTGTGTTTTGTATTTGAGGATGTTTCGCCAAGCTATTTTAAGATGATGTAGGAGCATGTTTTGTTACGGTTTATTTGTTAGAAATGATATGAAACATTGAATTTAAAAGTTCGGACCTTGCTTGCACGCTTTTGTAACATTTCGACTCCGCTTTCTGCCCTTTTGAGTTAAGGCACAAGTCAGAGACTTGCGCCAGCTAAAGGACGCGAGTTACAAGCTCGTGCTAGCGGTGATTTTTTTAGAGAACTACTTCTGGCACTACCTTACCATCAAACAAGTTGATGATGCGCCCAGCATACCCAGCATCATGTTGGCTGTGTGTAACCATCACAATGGTTGTCCCTTCCCGATTAAGCTCGGTGAGCAAGCTCATCACTTCCGATCCGTTGCGACTGTCAAGATTTCCTGTAGGCTCGTCGGCTAGAATCAATTTGGGGTTGGCAACCACAGCACGGGCAATAGCTACTCGCTGTTGCTGTCCGCCCGACAACTGTTGGGGGAAATGCTTGTCGCGGTGTGAGATAGCCATTCTATCCATTGCCTCCTTCACACGCTTCTTGCGTTCCGATGCTGCAATTTTCATATAGAGGAGCGGCAACTCTATGTTCTCATACACATTCAACTCCTCTATCAGATTGAAGCTCTGAAAGACAAATCCTATCACTCCTTTGCGTAGACTGGTTCGCTGGTTTTCAGTAAATTTTGCCACATCAGTTCCGTTCAAGAAGTAGCTCCCTGATGTAGGATTGTCCAACAATCCCAGAATGTTCAGCAGGGTGGATTTTCCACATCCTGAGGGTCCCATCACGGCTACGAATTCGCCCTCATTAATTTCGATACTCACTTCGTTCAATGCCCAAGTCTCCACCTCATCTGTGCGGAAGATTTTCTGTAAGTTTTCTGTTTTAATCATAATCTTTTTTGGTTTATTTGTTATTTTAGTTTTTAAATATTTCAATAGTATTCGGTTGTTGTTCTTTTATTCAGTCTCATCACATCTACACTCATTCTTTACTTACCAAACTCAGCTTCCATTTTTTCCTTCGCCGCATAAAAAGCTTTGTGAAAATCCCTTGCAATTATCTTTCCAGATTCTTAATCTGCTCAAAAATCCTTTCTTCTAAGTTCGTGCTAAATCCATGTACAATATGCCTAATATTATTCTCTGTATCTAATATTAACACAGCTGGAGATCCTATATTCATTCTTGTAATGAGCTGTAATCGATCCTGCTCTTCAGGTAGGGAATTATAAATAATTGGATAATCAATATTTTTTGTACTTGCATATTTTATCAACTTCTCCTTTAAGTCCATTGGATAGACTACAAAAAAATCTATTTCATCCCTCCCATTAAAATAATCATTGATTTTGGCAACGTATGGAATTGCTTTTTGACAAGGACCACAGTTAATCATAGATAAATATATGACTTTAATATTCTTTGAGTTACCCATTATTATTTCATTCTCGCTAAGGTCATGCAGTTTCATATTAGGCAGTTTATCTCCAACTTTAAAACCTTTAAGATGACCTTTAGGAGCATTTTGAGAAACTTTTGCTTCAACTTCAGATTTATAGTCAGGAATCTGAAGTTCGGGAGTTGAGTGAAAATCTTTGTAATAATACTCTTCAATGAATGGCTGAGAGAGATTTGTAATTACTCTTAGCATTACAGGAAGAAATGATTTCTTTGAAATGAAAAGTTGATGTGCTTTCTTGTTCTTAATATCATTTAGTTGATAACAGTTTTGACCATCTATTATTGTATCTCCAATTATCTCCACACTGTTACTTTTGAGGAAATGGATCATAGTAGGTAGTTGACCCGTCATTACATTTTCAAAAACATTCTTATTAATTTTGGTAGTGTCATTTTCTTCGAGAGTGTTCCTCAGTGGACTAATCATAGCAGTATTTAGCACTGTTCCATTATAATGATAGGTAGTTTTCAGAGGCACATGAAAGTATGGATGTATTAAGCTATCCTGAATTACATAGGTAAATCCCAAAAACTTATCAGCAACATCTTTTTTGAAGGATGCACTTGAAAATTGTTCGATAAATGTTGTATCATTCTCACTACTTCCCTGAATAGTAAGTTGATTATATTGATAATTGACTGCTTTATCACTTGTGATATTTGAGAGTGTTTTTTCAATTATCTTGGTCGGGGTTAGCGCGCAGCTACTTAGAGAGGCTAATAAAATAAAAGTTAGTACATTTTTCATAAGATTCTTTTTGAAGTTTTGTTATTTTTATGCTTGTTGGTTATTAAGTGATACATTAAAGATAATAGAAACTCCTTAAAGTAAGCATTAACTTTAAGGAGTTTATATGCTGATTTTAATTTGTAAACTCAGCTTCCATTTTTTCCTTTGCCGTATAAAAAGCTTTGTGAAAATCTCTTGCAATAATTTCACCATCGGGTGAGATAAATACAAAAAAAGGCAACCCTCCAAAGGCATAATCTTTCTCTATTTTCTCATTACCATCTGTTTTCTCTGCATCAAACCAAGGGTGAGCAAGCATATTTTCTAAAACTGGTTTCAACTCTACGTCTCTAAACTTGCTGCCTGGCTGAGTGTTTTCATAGCTGCTTTTTATATGCTCTATTCTGTCGGTTACCCCAATAACTATCAAATTGTCTTTGTATTTATTATACAGTTCAATCACATCTTTGTCAATCATTAAAGAACCTGGGCACAATCCCCAATGATAAATCAACACATAGAAACCAGCGCATTCATCTAAAGTTAATTCTTCTCCGTCCAGCCCGATCAGATGAAAGTCAGGCGCTTTCTCGCCAGGTTGCAAAGCAGCTATTTTATCCAATTCCTGTTTCAGCGTTTTACCGAAATAGCTATTCTGTGCTTCGCTATTCATTTTCTCATACTTCTCCTTTATGGTTTCGAAAGGTGCAGCATTAACCATTTGAAGCGCATTGATAATAGTATGTTCAGAAGATGGGTATTTTTCATAAAACTCGTTTCTTAACGAAGAAAGTTTTTGAAATTCATCTTGATGGTTAAAATGAAAAGAGTTAAACTTATCAGCGTATTCCTTTGTTTTTACAGTATCTTTTAATGTATTAGCTTCTTGAATAAGCCTACCAAAATTGCCTCTCTCTTTTCCAAGAGAATCTTCAAGATGCATTACTTCTTGCAATAGCTCATTTTTATAGAGACCATCTTCCAATCGGCAATAATAGATTTGTGCTGTTGTGCCAATTAAACGTGTTGTTCCATCTTTCACAAGCATTGTTATACCTCCTCTATCGCCAGAAATAGCTTCACCTATTATGGGCTTGTAAGTCATCATGTAATATTCTATATCCTTTTGAGAGCCATTGTATGTAAACTCATCTTGCTTTTCTACAATAACATTAAAAGCCAAGTCCCTACTAAAACCAGGCAGAGTAATTCGTTCAAAAGAGAGGGTGTCCCCTGGCATTAGTCCTTTAATCTTCCCTTCAATCTTGAATGACATAGCATTCCCACTGAATGTGATAAAGCAAACCAGTAAAGT